>JBCCUO010000008.1:0-17343 GCA_039196805.1 Planctomycetota bacterium
CGCCAATGAACAGCTGGCCCGTTTCCTGCGCACCGACCGGTTGGAGATCGTTGTCCAAGATGTGCGCGGTGTAGCGCTTCAATGGGCGACCAATCGGCATGTTCGGTGCGTCAAACGAATCGTCCGGAACGAAGACCGTCGCGCTAACGGTCGCCTCGGTCGGGCCGTAGGCATTGCACCAGAGCACTTCATGGTCACAGATCGATTGCCAGCGTCGGTAATGCGCCACGGACACCTTCTCGCCCGTCACGATCATCAACCGTATTGACTCAGGAACGGAGCGCTCCGCCGCCATCATCAAGTCGACCCACTGATGCCAGTAAGCGGTCGCAAGATGAATCGCCGTGATCTGATACCGCTGGACTAAGCTCGAAAGCTCGATGCTGTCCGCCTCTCGCTCACGCGGACGGACGACCACCACGCCACCGGTCAATAGAGGTGGAAAGATCTCTTCGATCGCGATATCGAAGTTGAGCGTCGAAAACTGCAGCGTCCGATCGTTCTCGGTCAAGCGATACACATCGATGTCTGCAAAGCAATACGCCGCCAACGCCGCATGCTCGATCTGGACTCCTTTGGGGCGTCCCGTCGATCCGGACGTGTACATGATGTATGCAAGGCTGTCCGGTCGTAGCTGCTTCGCCGTCTCCGCATTACGAACGATGTCCCGCGCTTCGGCGATATCGACGCTGGCCTGCGAGGCGGCCGTATCGCTGAACCAGGTGATGTGCGTTTCAGGGGATTCCTCCGTGGTCAGGCTTGCGAACTCGTCGGCAAACTGTTGCTGGTAACGCGGGTCCGCGATGATGGTTTCGATTGCGGCATCCTGGACCATGTATGCCAATCTCTCAGCCGGGTACTCAGGATCCAATGGCACGAACGCAGCGCCCGCGCGTAGTATCCCGAACATCGCAGCGATCGCTTCGCCGGACCGATCCACACACAAGCCGATGCGTTGCTCCGGTCGGATGCCGGTCTTCAGCAGCTGGGCGGCCCATTGCAGCGAGTCCGCCTGCAATTCGCGATAGGACCACTGCTTATCTTCGTGCACGACCGCCACGGTATCGGGTGTCCGCTCCACCTGTCGATCAAACAGATCGCAGAACGGGATCAGCTCCTCGACGACTTCGCGGTCTGAAACGGTAGCCGGGTGACTCATCGGCAAGACATCCCCGATCAAGAAATGACGGGAACGATCGGCGTTGCAGACGCCGAGAGTTCGATCGGCGCCAAACTCACCACGGGCGAAACTGACCGCGTGTGGGGTCGCTGAATGCAAGATTCGAAGGCGCTGTCCAAGATTTGCAGCCCTTGGTCTAGTGTGGTCAGGTCGATGGTCAATGCCGGCATGACCTTAATCACCTCGTCGTCGGCACCCGAGCTTTCCACCAACAGTTGGTGATCAAAGCAACGACGGATGATCGCCTTGGCCAACTCACCGTCACGCGTGTCGATCCCCCAAACCATGCCTTTGCCACGACACTGCAAATCAGCTTGGTCGTGACGCTGAACGATCGCAGTCAACCGCTGTCGGATCAGATCGCCACGGATCGCGACATGTTCTTCGAAGCCAGGGTCACGCCAGTGATGCAGGACGGCGTTAGCGGTCACAAAAGCCAAGTTGTTCCCGCGGAACGTTCCCGTGTGCTCTCCCGGCTTCCAAGCGTCGCAGTCGGGTTGAATCAAGACCACCGACAATGGCAGCCCACCGCCAAGCGACTTGGACAGACATACCAAGTCAGGGCGAATGCCGGAATGTTCAAAGCTGAAGAATTTTCCCGTCCGCCCGTTACCCACCTGGATATCGTCAATAATCAAGAGAATATCGTTGCCGCGACAGATCTCTTCGACCCGCCGGAGCCAAGTGTCGGAGGCTACGTTGATTCCGCCTTCCCCTTGGACCGTTTCCAGGATGACGGCGGCAGGTTTGGGGACACCACTGCTGGGGTCGGAGATCATCTTCTCCAACAGCAGTGAAGTGTCAAAGTCAGGCAGGTAACCGTCAAAGGGCAGGTGAGTGACGTTGGACCGACTGCCGTAGTATTCGCTGTGGTAGTACTGATTGCCCGTTAACGCCAGCGATCCTAAAGTGTGCCCGTGGTAGGCGTGAGTGAACGCGACAACGTGCGACCGTTGCTTTTGCTTGCGCGCCAGTTTGATAGCCGCTTCGACCGAATTGGTGCCGGTCGGACCGGTGAATTGGACCCGGTAGTTCAACCCGCGTGGCCGCAGAATCACTTCGTCGAAGGTTGCCAGGAACTCGTGCTTGGCGAACGTGAAGGCATCCAGGGAATGCTGGATCCCATCCCCCGCGATGTACTCCAGAAGGGCGGCCTTGGCGTAGGGATTGTTGTGGCCGTAGTTCAGTGACCCCGCACCACAGAAGAAGTCGACGTAGTCGCGACCTTCCGTGTCGGTCAGCCGGGATCCGCGAGCGGTCGCGAATGTAGTGGGCCATACCCGACAGTACCCGCGCACTTCCGACTCGAGGCTCTTGATCAGTTCGGACATTGCACCAACGCAAAGAATCAGGAATGACCACGTGCGAACCGTCGCGCGTGTCCGGATCCTACCCAAGCGGGTAGCTCCCCGAAGGGAACCTAGGTTTTGCTAACAGGACAGGCGAGCAAAAAAGGGGCGAAGCCCGGAAGCCTGGCGGAATCCGCTACGACAATCGCCCTCACTTTCCATGCATTGGTATCACCACATCGTTCACCTTCCCTCCGGGGAGGTCGGACGTGGTAGCGGCCGGGTGGGGCCAGCAGCCTGACGTTGGCGGCGATTGATGCAGGTCGTTATCCCTTCCGGTACTTCCAGATGCATCCGAGGGCGGAAAAGCCGTCGCGCCAGCCGATCTTCTTGCCTTCCTGGTAACTCCTCGCTTCGTAAGTCGTTGGGACTTCCAAGACTCGAGCGTCACGAGCAGCAATTTTGGCCGTGATTTCCGGCTCAAACCCGAAACGACACTCCTTCAGTGGGATCGATCTCAATAGGTCTCCTCGAAACGCCTTGTGGCACGTTTCCATGTCGGTCAACCGAAGTCCGGTCAACGAGTTGCTGGCTCGAGTCAACGCCCAGTTACCCAAACGATGCCATAGTGCGTCGTCGCAGTCGCCCAGGAATCGCGAACCGTAAACCACGTCCGCACGCCCTTCCAAAATCGGCCAGACAACGCGCAGCAAGTCGGCCGGATCGTACTCCATGTCCGCATCCTGGATGGCAACCACTCGTCCCTGCGACTGGCGGATTCCCAGGCGAACCGCGGACCCTTTGCCGTGGTTTCTACGCCGTCGGATGATCTTGCGGTCGGCACGTTCGGCAAGACCGCGAAGCCAGTGTGCGGTTCCATCCGTACTCGCGTCGTCGACGATCACGGTCTCGGTCGACGGAGGCATCACTTCATCGATGCGGTCCAGCACTTCCGGCAACGTGTCGCGTTCGTTGAAGACCGGAACGATGATCGAGACGTCAAACTGACCGGTGGGCCGTTGGTCCGCAGGCGATGCAGTGGCCTCGGCCAGCAGGTCGAGCGTGTGATCGATGCGATCCAGGATCTCCTGAGTGGAGTCGAGATCGACTGGCGGATGAATCTCGTCGGCGCTTGGCCAACGCAGTTCGGTCAAGCCGGTTTCGGTCATTAATTGCAGACCGCCCTCGGACGATGGCTCGAGGACAGGATCGCCGTCCGCGAAGGCGGCATCGACTGAGCGAACGGAGGACTCGGAATCAATGGTCGCTTCGGATGGCATATGGCAATCGACCGGTTCGAAAGGAAGTCGCGGCAATCCAGAGGGGGTTCCCAGCGAAAGGGTGCGACATTGCTGGCCCACGCGCAGCGTGAAAGCATGCCGGATCTGCGTATCGGATCCACCACCGGCAAGATGTGAGCATCGCAGCGGTCGCATCGATCAAGCGAGCGCCCCCCAAGAGCGGATGGCGGCTAGTGGACTTGCCGCTTTGGCACGACAATTGACGTCGGCGTGCAGCAGACGCTGTCGCCGGACGGGCGGACGGCGATCGCGTCCAGTGGACGATTATGAAACCTCGGCGGAACGAAGAATGGACCTGCTGCTCTACCTGGCCGTGATTCCCGCATTAGCCGTTGCCGCCCAGTGGCTTGCCTGGCGGTCCAGCCTTCCTGGGATTCTGCTGCTTCTTCTACTTGGGGTCGTGCTGGGATACTTCGTCAAACCGGACCAGCTGCTGATGTCCCTCACCGGTGGCGACGCCAGTGCAGGCCCGAACCTGTTATTCCCGCTGGTCTCGCTATCGGTGGCGGTGATCATGTTTGAAGGAGGGCTGTCGCTGAAGATCAGCGAACTCAGCGAGGCCGGCACCGCTGCGCTGCGGTTGGTCACGGTCGGAGCGGCAATCACCTTTGCGCTGACAACCGTCTCGGCACACTTCACGCTATCGTTTCCCTGGACACTGAGCTGCCTGCTTGGCGCGATTTTGGTGGTCACCGGGCCGACTGTGATTGGACCTTTGATCCGGCAGGTGCGTCCGACGCGACGCGTGGCCAATACGTTGAAGTGGGAAGGGATCGTGATCGATCCCATTGGCGCCGTCTTGGCGGTGCTGGTATTTGAAAACCTCCTGGTTCAGGGACACGGCGATCCGATTTCGTCGTCCGTTTTGATGCTGGCCAAAACCGCCTTGATCGGTCTGGTGTTGGGCATCGCCGGAGGAGCTTTGTTGTCCGTGATGTTGCAGCGGTATTGGATCCCCGATCATCTTCACGGTGTCGCCGCGCTGGCAACCGGGCTGATTCTGTTTGCGATCAGCAACACCTTGGCCCACGAATCAGGTCTGATCACGGTAACCGTCATGGGCATCTCGATGGCGAACCGAAAGGACCTGGAGATTGAACATATCATTGAGTTCAAGGAGAACCTGCGGACGCTTCTGATCGGATGCCTGTTCATCGTCCTTGGCTCGCGGGTCGACATGGAGAGCGTTTCGGAAATTGGATGGCCCGGCCTGCTGTTCGTAGTGATCCTGATCGTGGTCATACGTCCGCTTTCGGTCTTCCTTTCGCTGCTCAACAATCCGCTTTCGCTCAAAGAGAAGGCGTTTGTGGCAGGCTTGGCACCTCGTGGAATCGTCGCCGCCGCGGTCAGTAGCGTGTTTGCTTTGCAGATCGAAAGCCACCCGATTGCCGGCGACGTCACCAGTGGATCTCAACTTTCCACCGTGACCTTCTTGGTCATCGTTGGTACGGTGGCGTTCTACGGTCTAACCGCCACGCCATTCGCTCGCTGGCTCGGGCTGGCCGATGAATCGTCCAATGGCGTTCTGATTGCTGGCGCAGACGCTTGGGTTCGAGACTTCGCCGCCTTGCTACACGATGCCGGTTTACCGGTCGTCTTGGTCGACACCAACTTCAACAAGGTCTCCCAAGCAAGGCAACAGGGGCTGAACGCCCACTGCATGAATATCCTGAACGAGCACGCTCGTGAGGACTTGACGCTGACGGGAATCGGTCGATTCTTGGCCATGACAGGCAATGACGAAGTGAACTCGCTGGCGGTCAAGGAGTGCCGGCATCTGTTCAGCCGCGCAGGGGTCTACCAGCTGACCTTCAACCAATCCAACAGCCATCACCGTCGTGGGATGACCCGAAATCTGCTGGGCCGAGAACTCTTTCGCGACGGTCTGACGTTCACCGAGCTACGTGATCTTCGTGCTTCGGGAGCGTGTTTCAAGGCGACGAAGCTGACTGACAACTACCGTTACCAAGACTTCCAGGCGACCAATGGTGACAATGCCATTCTGATTGGCACGATCGGCTCTGAGGGCGACTTGCAACTGAATACCGTGGCGGACCCCCTGACGCCAAGCGTTGGACAAACTGTCATCGCTCTGATCACGGCGGTGCCAGTGCCAAAATCGGCGGACAAGACCAGTGGGCCTTCGAACGACTTCGTTGAACCTGTCAACGATTAGCATGCGCGTTTTCTTACCTATCTTACGTTCTCCATATGCTTGATCCATTCGTTTGTCTGTTAGCCGTCGGGCCCTTGGTTGTTTACCTTGCCGCCTTTGGATTGATGCGAATCCTGGGATGGGTGTGGGTCACATCGGTGTCGGTGGAGATCATGACGCTTGGTTTCGCGTTGATGGGTTTTGTTGCCATTGGTCCGGCCGAGCTGTTCTTCCCGCGCGCCGCATCGGCCTTCTTCGGTCCGGTCGTCTGGGTGGCCGTCTTGATGCTCTATTTTTTGTGCGTGTCGTTGTATGCGTTGACTCGACCGATGAAGTTGTGTGTCTATGGCCTGAGCGCAGCCGATCTCTACCAACCCCTATTGCAGGCAGCCAGCAATCTGGATCGTGAGGCGGAGGGCATCAATGAGCGATTGCAGGTTCGAATGCCCAATTCCGGCATCCAGATCCGCGTCGATGGCTACACCGGCGTGCAGTACGCTCAGGTGACAACGTTTGAACCCAACCTGTCGCTTCAGTTTTGGCTGGATCTACACAAGCACTTGCGTGCGCAGGTGATCAACCACTCCGCTCGGCACAGGACGGGCGGCTGGATGATGCTGACCGTTGCCGCCGCCTTGGCGATTCTGGTCGCTTTGTTCTGCGTCGACCAGCCGGACCAGTTGGCCGAAGGATTCAAACGCTGGCTCTATCGCCTTTAGTCCCGATCAAGTGAGATCGATTCCGCATAAGCCAGCTCACCGGTACGCCCGTCGTAGTATTGGAAAACGACTTGAGGATGGGGGTACGCAACTAAACGTTTCCCACCCAGCTTTTTGGGCATGTTGAACACGTTGTTGACCTGCACCACGCAGAAGTGAGGATAGAGCCGCTCCAGTCGTGGCAGGTCGGGCAAAATGTAGCTGCTCCAGCGGATGTCACATTCTCGAGGACCAAACTTGAACCGGCCGGTTGCCGGACGATCCGACTCGTCGTTCTTCGGCACGTGGTTGACGCTGTTGTGTGGCCCGCAGCAGAACTCCCAGATGTCGTCGGTGATCTTGATCGCAAAGCTGTTGTGCAGATCGCCTGTCATCACGAACACTTTTTTACCGATCGCCTGCCACTGTCGAATCAGCGACTCACGTTCGTCAAAGAAGCCTGTCCACGCTTCCTCTTTGTTCGCCGCATCCGCTTCGAACCCGCCAGCTCCGCTGTGCGGGATCATGAACGGCACGGTGGAGATGACGAAAAAGAAGTCGGCTTCACTCGACTTCATCGACTCAATCAACCATTCACGTTGCGGACGTCCCAACATCGAAACCCCCTTCTTGCCACGGTCACGTACGTCGTGCATGTCTCGGTCGCCACGTGTGTCCAGCAGAAAGAACTCGCAGTTGCCCACCTTGAAGCTGCCGTAACTTCGGCGGCCGATCGTGTAGCTGAGCTGGTCGTCATCCACTTTGGCCGGCATGTGGAGTCGCAGCGTATGAGCGTCAACCACTTCGACGATGTCATAGACGTATGAATTCTTGTTTCCCGAATCGTCGTCGTACCGCATGTCGTTGACGCCTGCTTGCGGTGTCCCCCAGTGCACGTGCAGGTTCAACATCTGATCAAGCGGCAGCTTCGTGAAGTCGGTGCCCGGGTCCACGAGCAAATCGCTCCCCGCCTTCATCGCTCCGCGGCCAAAGTGAACGGGGTGCGGATGCGTTGTTGGGTTCGCCCAGCCCAAATAGTCGAACCATGCTTTCGTGCCGATATCGCGAAACACAGTTCGGCGATGTCGTTTGCCGGCTTCGGACGAGCCCCAAATGTCGTTGACCAGTTCGTGGTCATCGAACGTGAAGTAGCTGGGAACGCTGCGGTGCCATTTCGCCAACTCGACACCGCGTGAGAGGTACAGTTTGTAGTTCTCCCAGACGCCCGTAATGGTTGGCATCACCTGCACGGCTGGTGGTAACGAATCGATTCCTTGAGTCAAACGCCAAGCCTCGGCGGGATACTCTCGCAGCTCCTCGTACAACCAGTCCCCATTCATGATGTGAAAGTGCGTCTTGTCAGCCCAATCACGATTGAGGACTTCGTAGGTTGGAGCTCTGTGACCGATCCCGTGTATCGGATTCTGGTTGGCGCACGATCCAATCTGGAATCGGAAATTGAATAGTCCCTCCGGATTGTGTTCCGCGTTGGCTGATTCCTCTCGGCTAGGAAGCGTCAGAAAGCTGCCGGGCAATCCATGCGGCCGATCGTTGACGAAGACCTGGTAGTGATACTGGGTATTCGGCAACAGCTGATCAAGAACAGCCACACCGGTGTTGTCGTCGTCCAGCTGGGTCTTGGTGGGCTTGCTGGATTGACTCAGTCGGTTCGCCTCCGTGCCGTAGCGAACAGAAAATTCACCAGGATCTGAAGTCCGCGCCCATACGCGTACCGAGGTCGCCGTGGCACGTCCCAGCATGGGACCATGTGTCAGGCGAATCGGATCACGCTCAGCCCTCGCCACTCCGCCCGGCAGCAAAACCACGGCGATCCACAGAACGCAGCGAACAGTCGTTCGCGATAGCCAAACAAGTGACTTGGCGGAAATCATAGAATGCATGAAGACAAGGGTCGGTGTAGGTGGGACGTAAAACCAAGCGGAGCCGCATTGTAATCCACGCGTCGTCCTAGCTGACGAGGCACCCCGCAGGTTCTCACCGGTGGGTTCAAGCGAAGCGGTTGGGCACCATCAAGCATCCCTTGGCGTAACCGGACTCGCCTGAGCTCTGTCCGTCAGCCGACAGGCTGGCGGCATCCGCTTTGCTCGTCCCGCCAGACATCGGCTCTTCACTCCTGGACTAGCCTCGGGGTGTGTCGCGACAGAGACGATCGATCAGCTGACCGATGGCGATCGGTTTGGTCAGGACGCCGTCGATCAAGGGATCGACGTCGGCTCGGTCTACATCGTCCGCCCGACCGGTCACGATCAGCCGTGTTCCGTCGGGATCAAGTTCCGCGAGGTCTTTCAAGAGCTTCAGCGGATCGGTTTCGGGCAAATTCCAATCCATCAATACAGCTGGGGAGTGTTCCCGGATCTCGTCCGACCATGCCCGAGCCTCATCACCGTTGCTGGCCATGATCACGCGGGCCCCTGAGGCTTCCAGCAAGGCTGCCGTCGACTCGCGAACCATCGGATCGTCGTCCACGATCAAAACCAAGCGACCAGTCAGGTCTTGCTGGACCGATGGTTTTGCGGGTGCGGGAGTCGGCGTCGATTCCCCTGCCCGCCGGTCGGTTTTGGGCAGATCGATCGCGACGGTCGTGCCGCCGCCTGGTTCGGAGTCGATATGAATCATGCCCTGATGCGACTGAACGATCCCGTGCACAACCGCCAAACCCAAGCCCGTGCCTGTGGACTTCGTCGTAAAGAACGGATCGAAGACACGCGTCGCGGTATCGGGATCCATGCCCTTTCCATCGTCGGTCACGCAGATCGATACGTAGTCGGGACCGAAAGATGACTCGCCGACGCGAACGGTCACGGTTCCGCGATCTTGGATCGCGTCGCGCGCGTTGATCAGCAAGTTGGTCATCACTTGCTTGATCTGGACAGGATTCAGTAGGCAGACGGCCCCTTCGTTCGCATCGACTTTGAACTGGACCAAAATCGATTCCGGCATCACCCCACGTAAGAACTGCACGCTGTCGCTGACCAAGCGGTCCAGACGACAAGGCTCTCGCCGATCCTCACGCTGGCCGGCAAACTCCAACAACTCGCGGATGATCTCGGAGGCGTCCTGCGACTGCGACAGAACCTTTTGCAACGACGAGTCTGCTTCACTGGGAGCGTTCAGTTGGGTTCGAGCCAACTCGGCGTAGTTGACCATGCTGGCCAGGGCATTTCGAAACTCATGTGCGACTCCTGTCACCATCGTGCCGATCGACTCAAGCTTCTGTGCCTGCAGCAGCTGTTCACGAAGTCGCCGCTGCGTCTCCGATTCGATACGTTGCCTTCGATTGACGGCGGCGACCTCGATCGACTGCGCGACCTGTCGCGCTAACAAGCCCAGGAAGAGCCTTTCTCGCGCCCTGACGCGGACTTCGTGCGGAAACTGAACCGCCATGATCCCGTTGGGACGATCGGGACCCGGTTCATTTCGAGCGTTCGGATCCGTTCGTTCACCATCCAGCCGAACCGCCACCGTGAACCATCCGTCTGGCTCATCCAACTGGTTCAGGACAACGACTGGTTTGGCCTCGTCCAATATCGAACGAACGATTTCGGAAGAGAGCGATCGAGTGGGGACGCCAGGCCCCATCCGCCAGGTCACCCAGTCGCCGTTGGCCACGGCGCCACCGGTCAGAGTCGCGGCGAAACCGTACGTCGCCTTCCGCAGCTTGGCATAACCATCCAAGACTTTGCGAAGAATGTCCTTGGCCTCCATCGCGTTGTAGTCCAGTGATGCAATGGCTTGGCAGACTGCCAGCTCACTGTTGTCGTCCAAGACCTCTTGGATGTGATTGGTTAGGTCGCCGAATCTTTGCTGCAGGTCGGCGCTATCAAAACAGACAGCCCAGACCGCGTCTGCAATCCAATCTTGAATTCGATTCCACTGGGCGACGACGGGCCGTCCCCGGCCTTCGTGAAACGCCTGATCGATCGCCTTGACGTGCGGGCACTGTTCCTTGACTTCCGAATCTCGAAAACTGGACAACCGAGTTGGGCTGCCCCCGTGGGTCACCACGCGCTCGCGTTCGATCGGCTCAGATGCGAGCCACTGAATCAGCTTGAGCGATTCGTCGACGTGTCTGCTGTAACGAGAGATTCCCAGGCCGCCTCCGCCGATCAGGGCATGGCCTGCCGCGGGTAAGTAGCCAACACGGCCGCGCAGCGGAGAGCCTGGCGACTCCAGCTGCCCGGCGCACATCGACCAATTCTGCATGATCCCGGCGTCGCCGCGCAGAAAGACCTCCAGCGGTTCGTAGTAACCATAGTGTTTGCATTTCGGATCGCTGACCGCGCTTCGCAGTTGGTAGTACCGTATCGCTTGCTCAGCCGATCCGGCAGTCAGCCGGGTCGATCCGTTAGCATCCCACAGCCTTTGACCAAATCCCCAATAGACATTGAGCCAATCCAGGCAGACGTGAAGTCCTCGTCGCTGCGAGCTGACGAAACCATAGGGAACCACGTGGCTGTTCTGGATGATCTCAGCGGTGGCAAGCAGCCGCTCGAGCGTTGTTGGCGTGTCCAAACCAAGCTGCTCGAACAGATCCAGACGATAGAACGTCAGGTAGGCATCGCCCCGATAGGGTACCGCCCGAAGTGTGGTCGGCGGGTCGGTCGAACTGCGGCCGAACGTGTTCAGCGTGCGAGTCCTCCATCCCCCCAGGTCTTCTGGCGTTAGTGGCTGAGAAACAGCACTTGCTGACATCAGGTCCAGCAGGTGAGGTGAGAAGGCCTCAACGGCAGCCGTCGAGACGTCAACGATGTCGAAGGTGTCGCGACCGGTTTCGAAGCTGGCCAGGACTTGCTTTTCCATCTGGTCGGCGGTGAATCGAGACACGCGTATGGGTATTGCTGAACTCCGCGTGTACTCGGCAATCTGATTCGCCAATCCATCCGTCGCCGGCATGTCGTAGGCGGCAATCACCAGGGGGCGATTCATGGCGACTCCATGGCCACCGGAATCGTGAACCAAAACCGGCTGCCCCCTTCGGTTGCCTCGCCATCGATCTTCCCCCCGTGGTTTTCAATGATCGTGCGGCAGATCGCCAATCCCATTCCGATCGATTTTTCGCGCGTGGAGACGAACCGGTTGAACAGAAAAGGAATGTCTCCCGGTCTCAGTCCCGGCCCGTTGTCGATGACGCTGATCCGAACCATAGGTCCTTCTCGCTCGGCGGCGACCCTCAGTGCGTGCTGATCGCCCGGAGAGTCCGCTAGCGCTTCGGCTGCGTTGACCAATAGGTTGACCAGGACCTGTTCGATCTGCAGTGGATTGACGAACACGTCGGGAAGGTCATCAGGACACTCGACGTTGACCTTCGTAACACTGGTTCTTGTGTTTGGCCGCGCCAATTCGATGGAGTCCTTGATCACTTCGTTGAGCGAAACCGATTGACGTTCACCATCGGGCTCTCCGAAACGCTTGAGCCTCGCGATCACATCACGGACTTCGCAAGACTGATCGATGATTCGCCGTGCCCATGACTTGACCTTGTCGAGCGCCGCGGAATCCAAATCGGGTCTTGTCAACATCGTCTCGATCGCGGAGGCAAAATTGGCGATCGTTGCGAGTGGCTGATTCACTTCATGCGAGATACCCGCGACCATTTCGCCAAGCGTTGATGTCCGGCTAACTTGCGCCAGCAGCTCTTCCTTTTCTCGCAGTCGTTCGCGTGCTTCGACCAGATCGGTCACGATCCGACCGACCCCCTGAAATCCGCAGAAGTTCTGATCCTCGTCGAAAAGTGATCGACCAATCCACTCCGCCCAATCAACACCACCATCGGGCCGAATGACTCGAAACAAATGTTTGGCGATTGGTTCTTCGCGCGTCGTGCGATCGGCTAGCGCCAGCACGGTATCCCGATCATCGGGGTGAACCACGTCAAAGGCGTTGCGGCCGATCGCTTCTTCAGCAGTGATTCCATGGCGGCGGCAGTATGCCTGATTCGCAAACGTGATGATACCGTGACGATCCATTCGCAGGATCATCTCCGTTTGATCCTCGACGATCATCTCGTATTGCAAGCGGCTTAGGCGAAGCTCCTCTTCGACTCGTCGACGTTCCGCGATCTCCGCTCGCAACCGCTCGTTGATGCGTACAAGGTCGCCTTCGCGGTGTGGCTTGGAAGAGCCAGCCGACTCATCGCTGTGGGTCATGAGGGTCGCCCCAGTCTGGATCTACATTTCGAAGTGGCCTTCTTCGATCGTCCCGCGGTCGCCGTTGGCGTCGTACTCCAATCGCCTAGCCGTCGCGTCTTGGCGCACTGCAATCGTGAATGTCTCACCTTCAACATGTTTTCCAGACCCTGCGAAACCTTCGCCCGGTACCTCTTGGAGTTCAATCGAGACCAGGTTCAGTTTGGTTTGCAGCTCATCCTGAACCTTCGCAAGCCCCCAGTTGCCTGGGTGCGAGCGGGGTCCGCATCCACTGATCAGCAGCGCGAGCAACGCGAGCACGGCGTAGGTGTTGGCAACACTTCGAGACCTTGCTGCGAAGGATAACCCGAAATCGAAGATGAAAACACGAAACATGGGTCTACCTGTGGTTGGTTCTATGACGAAACGTCCTCAACGGACGATCAATGCTCGATAACAAGCCCACCAGTGCGGTGGTCTGACTGCATGGTGCGAACGTCCACGGCGAAGATGTGGGTTGCCATCCGCCGACGGATTCGTCCCAGCAGTTTCTCAAGATGGTCGGCGGGTCCATCCGCGTCCAATCGTACTGTTCCGTCGGGCTCATTGCGCACGTATCCGTTTACCGACAGGTCCTCCGCCAACACGACTGTTGTGGCGCGGAATCCGACCCCTTGTACGCGACCTTGGAAGATCACCACGTAGCGTTTCTCATCGCCGGACATACTTGCTCTCTCGTGTCGTTTACCGCGATGATCTGGGTCACAGATGCCCGTTCCCGTCTACCGGTCGCCGCAATGAATCGATCCATCTTCATTCCACCGGCTTTGTCTCGTCAACAGGTGCGCCAAGTCGACTCGACGGCAATCCAAGAGTACGGCTTGTCGGGCTTGGTGCTGATGGAAAATGCCGGTCGAGGTGCCGCTGAGGCGATTGATCGACTGAGTGAAACCGGTAACATGGCGATCCTTTGTGGCAAGGGAAACAATGGCGGTGACGGTTACGTCATCGCCCGACACCTGCAATTGCTTGGACACGATGTTCGGATCGCAAGTGTCGTGCCGTTGAATCAGCTTGACGGAGATGCTTTAGCCAACGCGAAGGTTGCCATGCGGTCAGGATTCGACGTTGCTGTTCCTCGCAGTCGGCAGGACTGGGATGCGTGGCTGAGCGATGCGGTCGTGATTGTCGACTGCTTACTCGGCACCGGAGCGAAAGGGCCGCCACGTGATCCTTACGGCGATCCGATCCAAGCTTCGATGCACGCCGGCGGAGTGACGCTTCGCGTGGCGATCGATATCCCAAGTGGCTTGGACTGTGACACCGGACAGCACTGGGATCCGGTGTTCATTGCGGATCACACGCTGACGTTTGTTGCGTCGAAGAAAGGATTCGATCAGAGCGATGCAGCGACCATTACAGGCAATGTCGAAGTGATCGCGATCGGAGTGCCGTTGGCGCTCTTGGAACAGCTGCCTCTTCAATGAACCAAGTGCGAGTCTTTACTGATACAGCGGCATGTGTCGGTAGTAGACTTCCAAGCAATAGATCGACATGCAGGTCTGGTAAAGCCGTCCCTCACTGCTGCCGTAGACATCGGAGTGAGGGGCCCAGCTTCCTCGTTCGGCTCCTCGTTTGATTTGTGCTTCCGGCAACTCTTCTCTCATGATGCTGTTCCACATCCGCCAGGGTGAATCACCGTAGTGGTGTAATACCTGAGTGCCGTAATACCAGTAGTAAGCGTTCTTGTTTCTGATGTCAAAAATGTACTCGTCTTCCACCAGCGTACTGACTCCCAACACCATGGCGGGATCGTTCCGCTGCCAGCCTAGGTATTGACGACAGAGCAGGCCCTCCGCTGTCATCGCAGGACTGGGTGGGCGACCAGGCGTGTAGGCATAGGCGGCACCGTCAAACGACTCGACCGAATCCAGGAACCGGTTCACATCGCGGAGCTTTGAATCTTGAATTTCCAGTCCGGCGGCGCGAGCACTCTGAATGGCCATCACGTACCATCCGGTCACCGATAGGTCGGAATCGATGCGCGGCACGTACCGCCAGCCACCCAGCCTTGGTGATTGGGCTTTGAAGGCATAGTCGATCGCGGCTTCACATCGTCGTCGCAACCAAGAGTCTTTCGTCATGGCGTACGCCTCGCAGAGTGCGATCGTCGCCTGAGCTTGCGCGTACGCCCGATCGTGCTGACGACGTACGCTCTTGCAGAAATAGCCATCGCGGCCTTGTTGTGCGACCAGGTATCCCAGACCCTTATCGACCTCTTGCTGGTACTTGCCCGTCTTGTGGGTGTCGCCGTTTCCTAAAAAGGCAATCACGGCCATCGCCGTGGCGGCGATCTTGTTCTCATCAAAGCCGCCCTTGTCATAGGGGCCCATCATGCTCCAACATCCGTCTTTGCGTTGCTGTCTCTTCAGCCATTCCAGACCCAGCTCGACCGCTTCTTGGGTCTGTTGCGTTCCACCGTACTTGGCCATCAGTGCCTGCTTCATGGCACCGGAGCGACCATTGAACATCGGTGCCGCGACGCTGATCTTTGGCCCCAGGTCATTCACGACCACATTGTCGGTCACCTCAGGAGCAACGACGGGCACTTCGACGATGATCGGCACTTCTGCGATCGGTTGCGGATCCGTTTGCATCTCCTCTTGGGCTTCCAGCTGAACCGGCTCGATCACGAAGTCATCGAACTCCTCCAGTTCACCGTCTTGGCTTTCGCCAAACTCAAGCATCAGGTTTGAGAGACCTTCGCCTGGAGGCGTGGTGATCAGCGCCAAGACCAAGAGAAGAATCAGGTGAACAATGGTGCTGATCAGCCAGGGCGGCGCCGAGCGAACCACGACGTCTTCGTCGAGCTCATCTTCAGCCTCCTCGGGCAAAGACTCCTCCTCAGCTACAGGCGGTGGTGGCACAGCCGCGGGAGGTCTCATTGACGTTTGAGTGGTCGCGAGGTTTCCGTCCGGCTCGATCTGAACGTCGCCTCTCCATCGCCCCAACTTGGCCGACCCGACTCCTGTAGGTACCGCTGGTCCACGAGCCGCCGGGTCGGCGACTGGAGGTTTGCGAACGGGGACCGGAGTGCTGCGTGGAGGAGGCGGAGGGGGAACTGGCCGAGATGACTCGCCATCTTGCTGACCGTTGGACTCAGGCGGCAAATCGGTCACGGCCGGTGGATCAACCATCTCCAGCTTCGAAGCCTCGGGTGTCTGCGGCGGAGCAACGACGGGCGAGTTTGGGCCGGGTAGCGGCGGCACTCCAGTCAGATTGGAGTTGGTTGAATCGGCAGCTGGAGATTGTGTCATCTAGGGAACCCTCTTGGGCGGCAGTCCTGAGGTCCCACCAAACGCCACGTCAGTCACGAGCGGAAACTGGTTCCCGCGTCGCACCCAACGAATCGTTCGGCGAAAACGTTCGGTCTGATTTCGATGATCTGGCAGACAAGGCACGCCGCACGGTACCGCCCTCTTTCGCGCCACCAGCATCCACGGAGCACGCCACCCATCAGCCTGACTCTTGCTCAGTGGTCCGCATTGACGGCAGGTACCGCATTGTAAACGAGCCCCTGGAGGAGCGATCCACAAAGCGAGACTGATTCCGCCGCCTTGGCGCTAGCGAAGCGGCACAATCCTCTCACTCCGCGCGTCGCGATTCCCCATGATAGGGGCAATACGCCGGCGATGCGAGGAAAACGCCCTGCGCGAGGGAAACAGAAGCGGAACGAGAGAAAAAACCGGCAGGATCGACAATCCACCACGACCGCGTGGACGTTGATGAAGAAATGATGGGGATCACCGGTTGTGGGTCAATCGAATCTCGGTAGGATACTGACGCGGGATGGAGCAGCCCGGTAGCTCGCGAGGCTCATAACCTCGAGGTCGTCGGTTCAAATCCGGCTCCCGCAACTTCTCTGGTGAATCAAACGATTCTCTGACCCAGATGTGAACGAAAGGTCGACGTGTACCCCACGTCGGCCTTTCGTCGTTTCTGACCGGCATTTCCCGTAGTGGACATTTCAAACAGGGTGAGTGCAGCCGTTCACGGTCGACACGTCAGCCGACGCAATTCAGCGGGCGGTTTTCAGGCGGCTATCACCTCCGGATCGTGATCGGCAAAATGTCCAGTCCCTCGGGTCCCACGTCATTCATTGCTGGATGTGGAATCCGGTAAACCCAATAGCCTTGAGACGGACCTGTCGAGATCTCGACCAAGCAGTCTGCCAGCTCCTTCTAACGGATGTTCCACTTCGTGCAGGATATCATCGACGCGCTCGGTGACGTCCTCGATATCGCGTTCAACCTCGGCCACTGCTTGTTCGACTTGGACAAGTCCCCAGATTCCGAGCACAACGGCAAGCACCATGGCAGCGCAGATGCTGACGACGCACCATTTGATGATCTGAATGGCTTCCCGCAGTCGCTCGTCGCTTAGCTGACGTTGCTGCCTAGCTCGCCGGACTTCATCCCCGCGTGTTCTCCGTTGATCCTCTTTGCGCGTTTTTTCCTGTCGCAGGACAATATCGATCACTGCCTGCAGATCAGACTCACGATCTTTGCTTGCCA
>JBCCUO010000009.1:0-16694 GCA_039196805.1 Planctomycetota bacterium
AGCAGATCGCCGGCGACCTGATGCCCGCGAAGAGTGATTCCCAGTGGGCCGAAAACCTGGTTGCGACAACCTTCTTGGCGATGGGGGCGAAGAACGTGAACGAGCAGCAAGGGGCTCAGTTCGCCGCCGACTTGGTCGACGAACAGATCGACGTGATGTCACGCGTGTTTTTGGGCACGTCCATCGCGTGTGCTCGTTGCCACGATCACAAGTTCGATCCCATTCGACAAACGGACTACTACGCTTTGGCCGGGATCTTTGGCAGCACCAAGACTTACTTTGGGAATCCCCCATCGCAATATGGCAGCCTGAGTCCCATCCAAGCGCGCCGTACCAGCTCGTTACTGTTGCTTCCGGTCGAAGATCCCAACCCGTTTGATCCTCGCTACACGCAAGCGGAGATGGATCAGATGCGGTCTCAGATCGACGACGGGTATGGGCAACTCGGTGGCATTCGTCGTGGCGGGTCGGCTGGCAGTTCTTCCAATAGCTCCAAACCGGGCGCCAATCCGCAACAGCAATTCATCCGAATCCGCAGCCAGATGGCTGCGGTTTCCGCGAAGCTGGCCGTCGTCGATCAGGATGGAAACCCGCGAAGCTATTGCATGGGCGTGCAAGACGAGTCCGTGCCGGCCGACGCGAGACTGCTGGTTCGGGGCGAAATCGATCAGATTGGTCAGCGAGTTCCTCGTGGCATCCCGCACGTCTTCACGGACGTTCCACTGGACATTCCGTCGGGAAAGAGCGGGCGGATGGAATTGGCCAACTGGCTCAGCAGCGACCACAACCCGCTCACTCCGCGCGTGATCGTCAATCGTGTTTGGCAACAGCTGATGGGCACGGGCATTGTCAGCACGCCGGATGACTTTGGCTGGACTGGCCAGCAACCTTCGCACCCCGAGTTGTTGGATCGGCTGACCGTTGACTTCGTTGCGTCGGGATGGTCGATCAAGTCGCTGGTGCGGCAGATCGCTGGTTCACGAATCTACCGAGTCAGCTCGACGCATCGAGATGACTACCACCAACTGGATAGTGACAATCGTTGGGTATGGCGTGCCAATCCAAAGCGATTGGACGCCGAGTCGATCCGCGATGCGATGTTGGCGGTTGCCGGCGAACTGGATGAGTCGCGACCACGAGCGTCGCTGGTGGCTCAGGCTGGCTACGTTCGCGTCCGGGACGGGCGCTTGGGTTTGGAAACTCAGCTTCGCAAGACGGTCGACTCGATTCGCAAACGCTACGGTCGTTCGTCTGGAGAAGGTTCCCAGGGCATGATGGGCTTGGGATCGTATGATCCGCGTCGTATTCGCGAGATGGTGCGGAACCGTTCTGGGGATCCGCAGGCACGACGTGAGATGTTCACGGCCCTCCAATCGCTACGTGAGAGTGCGAACAAGAATACGTTAGACGCCGCTGATGCACGCTATCGAAGCGTCTACTTGCCGATCGTTCGAGACAACCTGCCAAGGTCGATGGATGTCTTCGATTTTCCAGATGCATCCCTGATTGCAGGAAAACGCGAGGCGTCCAATACGGCGAATCAGGCCCTTTATCTGCTGAACAACGAGTTTGTGGTCAAGCAGAGTGAATCGTTCGCCAGTCGCGTCAGCCGTGACGCGTCTTCGAATCTGGATCGGTTGGATCAGGCCTACCTGATGACACTGGCGCGTTATCCAACGTCCAGCGAGAAAGCTGCAATCGGACGCTACGGGGCGACTTTGGCTAGGTCGGGCGAGACGGCCCAGCTTTGGCCCACCATCTGTCAGAGCCTATTCGCACTGGCTGAATTCCGGTACTTGGATTGAACCAAAGGAGCACCGTATGTTGACTCGACGACAAGCACTGCAATCCGTCTCGGCTGGCTTTGGCTACTTGGCCTTTGCCGGACTCAACGCCGGAAAGCAAGCGTTTGCATCAGAGGATGTTGCTGCGCAAAGCAACCCGCTGATGGCGAAAGCGCCTCACTTTGCACCGCGTGCGAAACGTGTGATCTTCCTCTGCATGCAGGGGGGGCCGTCTCATGTCGATACGTTTGACTACAAACCGGCGTTGAAACGGGATCATGGCAAGCAGGCTCGCTACGGTGGCAAGTTGTTGCGTTCGCCGTGGGAGTTCCGACAACACGGCGACAGCGGACTGTGGATTTCAGATCTGTTTCCCCAGGTGGCCAAGCAGGCCGATCAGTTGTGTTTGATGCGGTCAATGCACTGCGACCAGCCCGTGCACCCCGCGGCACTGACTCAGATGCACACCGGAACGGCTCAGTTTCATCGACCGTCGCTGGGAGCCTGGACGTTGTACGGACTGGGTACGGAGAACCAGGACTTGCCCGGTTTTGTTTCGATCAGTCCTCCGCCATCCGCATCGCAGAACTACGGCAGCTCCTTTCTGCCCGCCATCTACGGTGGAACCAAGCTGGGGGCGGGTGGAGGTCGGCCAGGTCCGTTCTCAAGCACGCAACAGTCGGTCGCCGACATTCGCAATCCGAAGTTGACCACCAAACAGCAACGGCGACAGCTGGATCTGATCCAGACTTTGAACCGCAGTAAGTTGAAGCAGCATGCCCAGCATCCGGGCATCGAGGGTGCGATCGAGTCCTACGAGTTGGCGTTTCGCATGCAGGACGCGATCCCCGAGTTGATGGACACGTCGGATGAAACGGAAGAGACGCTGCGACTCTACGGTACTGAGCGGACGGAGACGGCGACGTTTGGCAAGCAATGCTTGATGGCTCGCAGGTTTATCGAAGCCGGAGTGCGATTCGTCGAAATCACGCACGGGAATTGGGACCAACACGTCAACCTGTCTGGATTGCACGAGACGCGTGCGACCGCCTGTGACCAGCCGATCGCCGGACTGTTGGCCGACTTGAAACGCCGCGATCTGTTGAAGGACACCTTGGTGATTTGGGGAGGCGAATTCGGGCGCACGCCATCGGCGCAGGGCGGTGATGGTCGTAACCACAACAACAAGGGCTACGCCATCTGGATGGCGGGTGGTGGTGTCAAAGGTGGCTACAGCTACGGGGCGACTGATGAACATGGCTTTGAGGCGGTCGAGAACCCTTGCCACATTCATGACTGGCACGCCACGATCCTGCACCTGATGGGGCTGGATCACGAACGACTAACCTATCGTTACGCCGGCCGTGACTACCGTCTGACAGACGTCCACGGCAACGTCGTCCACGACATCGTGGCGTAGCGCCTCGAAAAGGGGCTGACCCCTTTTCGTCGTTCGGCTACCAGGCGTGATAGGGCCATGGGCCTTCGCCGGTTTGGCCGGGTGGGACTTCGACGTAGCCGGTGCTTTGACCCAGTGAGATGAGATCTCCGGAGCCTTTGCTGGGAACGATTGTGGCAATGCCGTCTTGGGTCAGTCGGACCAGACGCATCGCGAACAGAGGAAGCGTTCGATCACCACCATCCCTCAGCTTGACGGTGGGGCAGGGTGGCAACCAATTCGTCTGACCGGATTGCTTGGCCAGCAAGGGGATCGCGAAGCGGTGGCAACCGATCGTTGCACTGACCGGATTGCCGGGGAGCCCCAATATCAGTTTGCCGTCCGACGTGCTGGCTCCCAAGATCGGCTTGCCAGGTCGAACGGGCAGCCCGTGGAAACTGAGTTCCGCAGTGAGTTTCTCGACCGCTTCAGGGACCAGATCGTAGTCTCCCATCGACACGCCACCGGTCAGCAAGATGGCGTCCGAATCTTGCAGGCACCCTTTCATCGTTGCGACTAATTCGTCCAAGCGGTCGTCGACGTGCCGCACCGCCACCACTTCGATCCACGGCTTCCCCTGCAGTATCGCACGGGTCGCATGCCGATTACTGTTGTGGAGTTGCCAAGGCATCGGCACGCTGTCCGGGTCCTGATGGACTTCGTTGCCGGTGGTGATCAGTGAAACGCGAACCGCGCGGAGCAGGGCAGGGCGGACAAGACCAAAATTGGCCAACGTTGCCATTTGGGCGGGTAACAGTTGGACCCCAGATGCAAGAACCTGATCACCAACCGGGGTGTTCTCGCCTTGGCGGCGAATGTGGTCACCGGCTGTTGTTTTGTTTGCGGCTTCGCGCCAGCTGATGACGCCATCGCCTTCGATCGTGTCTTCGCGTTTGACGACGGCTTCACAGCCGGGCGGAATGACTGCGCCGGTAAAAATCCGCAACACACCGGCATCCGGCATGGAGGGTGGCTCGGCTCCTGCTTGCGCCTGACCCAAGACGTTGACTTGCGGCTGTCCCAGGTGAGCCATCCGAATGGCATACCCATCCATCGCAGACACGTCCGCTGCTGGGCTGTCACGATCGGCGACGACCGCTTCGCATAAGACTCGTCCGCATGGATCGGTGGACTCAGGAGCACTGCTGACGACGCGCAGTTTGCCGGCCAATGCCGTCAGGGCATCGTTGGGATGGTCGAACCGCGAGGCGTCAGGTCTTGAGGGCAACAGCCAAGTCCTCGGGAGAGTTGACGTTCAGGAGAGAATCGGAGTCGACCGGAATCACGACAGGATCTTGCTGGTCCAGCCATTGTCGTAGGCTCGGCTTATCGGAATCCGCCAACGACTGAATACTTTCTCGCAGACGGATCGGGTAAGCGGCGATGAGCGGTTGCCGTCGGTTTTGCGCGATGTCAATCGCGCACACGACCCGATCGGGTTGTCCCTGAGCTCGCTCGGCGATCAGTTCCAAATGGGTCGCTGTCAGCATTGGCGTGTCGACCGGAGTGACCAGACACCCTGCGTACCCTTCTTCAGCGGCATGGCTTAGGCTCGCCGCGACTCCCGTGGCGGGGCCCCGATCGGCGACCGGGTCTTCTATGGTGCGATAGCGATGTTGGTAGGTTCGGCCCGACACAAACACATCGCTGCAGACCTTCAGCAGCCTGTCATGCGCGTGGTCCAAGAAGCTGACGCCACTGGGGTGCAGCAACGCGGCCTTGTCACATCCCATTCGCGTCGAGCGTCCGCCGCACAACACGATGCCCAGCAGCGGGCGAGCTTCGGTGATCATGTCGATTGTTCCTGTTTTTGCAGCACGTCTTCGACCCAAGACTTGGCCCGCATCATGGTTGGGAACCCGATCGTTGGAGCACACAGGACCGCCGCGTGACGCAGATCGTCCGGTGTGCATCCCGCCTCCAAGGCCTTTCGGCAGTGCGAATGGGCGGCGCCTTCCAGGCCGGCGCCCAACGAGATCGCGAGTTTGACTAGCGACACTTCGCGGTCGCTCAGCGGCCCCGCCTCGCGGCTGGCCTGGCCAAAGGCTTCGTAAGCTTGCATCAAATCCGGATAAGACTCATGCATCTGCTGGTAGCGTTTGGGGATCATCCGGTTTCCTGTTGAATCATGACGAAAGGTTCACTCCCGAATCGTACAAAAAACGGACGTTAAGCGCCAACAATTGGGGTCATTCGCCGGAATGGAATGGTTTCGGATCACCGAGTGGAGAGTCCACGATCGCTTCCACCAGTGCTTCGATCGTGTGCGGTTCGGCCTCGGCATCGACGGTGTAGCCGAGTTGTTCGATTCGCTCCGACGTGATCTCACTGATACTGGCGATCTTCACGGAGTCCAGATGTTCGCCGAAGAGTCGGTGCAAGTTGTCGGCGGTGGCACTGCTCGTGACCGTGACCCAGTCGACTTCCCCCTGCTGCATTGCTTTCTGAACCGCCGGGGAAGTCGACGTCACGTCGGCATGCAAGTACGCGGCCACTTGGTCGCATGGGTAACCGGCAGACTTTAGCGAGTTGGCCAAGTCATCCTTGCCACGGCTGGCTCGGACGATCAAGGCGCGCTTCCCTTGAGGGACGATCGAGCGGACGGCCTCAGCCAGTCCAGCGGCGTGAAAGTCATCCGGCATGATGTCCGCGATCAAGCCCCGCTGACGCAGGCTGTCCGCTGTCTTGGCACCGACGGCTGCCAGCAAGGTTGTTCCCAAGCGTCGCAAATCAGTCTCCAGTGCAAGCATTCGATCCAAAAAATGCTGCACCCCGTTGTGACTGCAAAAAACGACCAAGTCCCAATCGCTTAGGTTTGCGATGGTGGCATCCAACGAGCTGAAATCGTCCAGCGGTTGGATCTGAATCAGAGGTTGACGTAGCACATTGGCTCCTTGCTCCTCCAGCGGGATCGCCAACGCGTCCGCTTGTTCAGACGGTCGGGTGACAAGGATCGTTTGCCCACTGAGCGGTCTCTGGGACCACCAATCCATCGACTCGGCAAGCTGGGTTACCGGTCCCAGGATCGTGATCACAGGAGGGCGAAACTGGCTGGCGGGCGTCAGCCGGTCAGCAACTTCGTCCAAGCGGCAGTGAAGGGTTTGCTGGTCGCCCAGGCTGCAACGACGAATCAATGAGGCGGGCGTTTCAGGTGGCTTCCCTGCTTGCATCAACGCGTCGGTCCAGGACTTCGCGGTCGTCACCCCCATGTAGATCACGAGCGTTCCGGGAAACTTAGCTAAGGCGTCCCAGTCGAGTGCGGATTCCGTCTTCTCGGGTTCCTCGTGGCCGGTGATCAGGGCGACCGCCGAAGCGAACTTGCGGTGGGTGACCGGGATGCCGGCGTACGAGCCCGCCGCCAGTGCGGCCGTGATACCAGGCACGATTTCGAAGGGGATCGACGCGGCTTTCAACGCGTCAACCTCTTCGGCTGTGCGGGCAAAGACCGCTGGGTCGCCACCTTTCAGTCGGGCGACCCGTTTTCCCGCTTGGGCGTGTCGGATGATTTCTTGGATGATCTCGGTCTGTTTCCAGATCCGTTGCTGGCCATGCTTGCCCACGCAAATGTGCTCGGCACCCGGAGCGTGACGCAGCAAGTCGTGATTGCTCAGACCGTCGTACAGCACGACGTCGCTACGATGCAGCAGTTGAGCACCACGCAGCGTCAACAGGCCGGGGGCTCCCGGGCCGGCACCGATCAAATACACGATTCCGCCGGCGGGGCGGGGGACCGGCGAAGTCGTTGATGCAGCTGGAGGAGGATCGACCATGGGTCCAGTTTGTCGTTTCCTTTTAGCCCTGGACAGCCGACTGGTCGCTTGGCATACTTCCGGGCTCGAATTTCCGTAGAAACCACCCAACTGCAATGCCAAACACTCAAAGCGCTAAGAAACGCCTGCGTCAAAACGAGGTTCGTCGGCTGCGAAATCGCGTCGTCAAGTCGAACATGCGTGGACAAATTCGCAAAGTCCACGAAGCGGTTAAGGCGGGCGATCACGAGAAGGCTCAGGCTGAGTTCCGCGTTGCCGCGAAGAAGCTGGACCGAGCCGCTCATCGCAACATCATTCACAAGAATGCCGCGGCACGCACAAAGAGCCGCCTGAACGCGATGATCAAGAAATCCGTCGCCTAGCGCACGCCGATCTCCGATTCCAATCAAAGGCCAGTCGCCAAGCGACTGGCTTTTTTCGTCGACGGATCACTCCCGTGATCACGAGCCGCAGTCACCTCGTGCAGTACATTAGCGGGCGGGTTGGCCATCCGCTTTTAAGCCTGGCCTTCGGAGTGAGCCGGCTACAAAGTCGAGCGACCACTTCCGTGGTCCCGAGTCGCTTTTGCACCGCGAAGCGTTTTCCGCCGCAACGTAGCGAAACTCGCGGAGAGTTTCGGCCGCCAACGTTGCTGTCGCCAGCGGTGGTCGCCGCGGCGATAGCCTACTCGGCGGTTTCCGCTACGAATGACCCGGCGACACGGCGTGCTCAGAACTTCAATCCGGCACCCATCAACCGACTCTTGGTTTCCGCCATCAAAGCGTCCTCCGCGGCTTCGTCTGCGGCCAAGTACGTGACGCTAAAGCGGAGAAAGTTGCCGGCGTCATCCCACGGCACGGTGACGATCCCGAGCTGTTCGATCAGGAACCGCGTGGCATCTTCGCCTGCGGCGAACGTGTCTCCCGCCGAATTGCCCGTCGGAGACTTCGTGTACAGGAAGTACGTGCCGCCAGGCATCTCGCACTGAAAGCCGCACTCCTTCAGGACGTTGACCAACTTCTCCATCCGGCGTTGGTACTTGGTACGAATCCGCTGAGGAATCGAGTCGTCGTCCAGTGCAGCGGCCGCCGCCTTTTGCGTGGCAATGAATTGGCCACTATCACTGTTGTCTTTGACGTCAGCGAACGCCGAAACGATTTTGGGATGACCGCACACAAATCCCATCCGCCAGCCGATCATGTCGTACCCTTTGCTCATCGAGTGGACTTCGACGCCGACATCGGTCGCCCCAGGCGTTTGCAGGAAACTCCGTGGCTCGCCGTCGAACGTCAGCATGATGTGGGCCGCGTCCTGGACGACGACAAAGTGCTTTTCCTTGGCCAACGCCACGACCTTCTCGTAAAACTCCGACGGCGCGGTCTTGCCGGTGGGCGAATTCGGATAGTTCAAGACCAGGAGCTTGGTGCGTCGAAAGACGTCATCGGGGACCGCATCCAGGTCGGGCAAGAAATCGTTCTCGGCAAGCAGCGGTAACTTGAAGACGTCACCGCCGTAGTAGCGGGTGTGGGTGCCCGCCACCGGATAGCCGGGCACGGTCATCATCGTGATGTCGCCCGGGTTGATGAAGCATGCGGGCAACATCGCGTAAGCCGGCTTGCTGCCGATGCAGTGGTTGAACTGGGTTTCGGCATCCAGATCGACGCCGAAATGCCGGTTCATGAATCGGGCTGCCGCTTGCTTGAACTCGCTGACGCCGTTGTCGGCATAGCCACGGTTTTCCGGCTTGTCGATTTCGGCGTGCATCACCTCTCGGACCGAAGCGTCGGCCATCTCGTCGTTTTCGCCGATTCCGAAGTCGATCAGGTGGCGGTCGGGGTAGTCTGCCAGCGCCTTTCGCTTGGCACGCTTGATCTTCTCGAATTTGTAGATCTCGGTGCCTTTGCCGTAGTCGGCCCCGCCGATGCGGTCGGCAAACAGCTGTTGGAAATAGGGATCAGCGGTGTCAGTTTCGGCAGCAGGTGCGGTGGACATGAGGACGTCAAAAAGCGAGGAAACGGGCAACCAATCGAGTGGACAGCGTCCAGACGATCCAACTTACGAATAGACGCCCTCAATCGACAGGGGTTCGACTTGGCGACTGCCCGCGACTTCCAGCGATGAATCGCGTCACCCAATAGGGTTGGAGCCACGTGCAGAGGATGCAAACCGATATCCCCAGCAAGAGAAGATCGGGTTGCATCGCCGTGACGGTTGGCAGAATACAGATCGTGCTCACCAGGAGGCCAAAAGAGCGTGCGGATTTCTGAATGACGGGTCGCTGATTCTCCGGTCCGTGACGTTCGATCGCAGGGCCGTACAGGGCCCAGAACGGAGTGCCAGCCAACACACCGGCAAGCAGATAGCATGGGATGGAAAGCAATGCCGCAGTTGCCCCCGCGATCAACGCGGACAGGGCGAGTGCGCCCCAACTCGCGTTGGACCGGGCAACGACGTCCATCATGAACGGGAACGCAAAAACGGTCGCGACGCCCGTGAGGACTGAGGCATTTATGGCTATTGCTGCCAGATTAGCCTGGACAACTTCGATCCGGGTCGCGCGGCCACTTGGGCTCACCTCCAGGTCGTCCATGTTGGGCGGCGCATAAGGATTCATACAGCTCTCCTGATCGACGGAGCGGGACCACGCTGGTCACTCCTCCATCATCGATCTCTGTCGGTGTCGGTTGGTTTTGGCTAGCATGACCCCATGTCAGCCACCAAAGATGATTCCGCGATCGACGCCATGCGCGCCAGCTACGAAGAGCTGGCCGAGTTGGCTGGGTCTCTGGCCCACGAGATCAAGAATCCGCTGTCGATCATCCACATGAACATCGATCTGTTGAGTGAAGATCTTAGCGAGATCGAGTCGCCCAAGAGTCGGCGTTGTCAGGATCGAGTCGACATGGTTCGCAGTCAGTGCGAACGGATGGAAGCCCTGCTGCGTGATTTTCTGAGGTACGCGCGGTTGCGAGACATTGATCTGGTTCCAGGGAGTCTGAACGACCAGATCCAGCAAGTCTTGCGGGCTTACCAGCCGCAAGCCGACGCTGCCAACATCGACATCAAGCAGTACCTGGATCCCGACCTTCCCGCCGTGATGCTGCACAGCGATTCCTTGCAGTCGGCGCTGATCAACTTGGTCAAAAATGCCTTGGAAGCGATGGGGCCGGGCGGCGAGCTTTGGGCGCGAACTTACACGACGCCCGGGGGTGTGGCGTTGGACTTGATCGACAACGGATCGGGTGTCGACGACAACACGGTGTTGCACATGTTCGAACCGTTCTACAGCACCAAAGACGGTGGCTCCGGGCTAGGCCTGCCAACAGCTCGCAAGATCATCGAAGCCCACGGAGGCCGGATCAGCGTGCAAAGCGAACGAGGCCGCGGCACCAAGTTCACGCTTGAGTTCCCGACACCACCCCGGCTCGGGTGAGAGTGAACGTGCCGGACTGAAACTTGTCACTCAGTGCATTTGGGCCGGCAGGCGTGCATACGGTGCAACTATTCGGTGTTCTACCGATAGACGAATTGCGCCGTAGCCGAAACGTCAGCGTCGCTCACGGCGCGGATCCAGCAAGCTGAGAATGCTGGGGCAAAATCGTGCTGGATCGTGGTGCCGTTGGGAACTTCGAAGCTGCGGTACTTCACCCAAAGGCCGTTCCCGTTGATGTCGACTTCAAGAGTGACCGAAACGGTGTCCGAATGATCGTGTGATAGGTGCACCGATTTTTGGTCATATCCGGTCATGAGGTAGGGATCCGATGGAACACCGGCCGTGGTCAGCGTATTAGACCAAGGCCCGCCTATTCCAACGGGTTTGCCAAGTTTCCAGAGGTCGTCGATGCCGCCGAACCAGAGCCCGACTCCGAGGTGAGAGTCGCGGAAAACGTGATCGTCCTGAGTCGCTTTCGAACGGACACCGGATAGTACGAGCAGCCCGTTCCACGTGCAAAAGTCGGTGATCTGCTTTTGGTGGCTGGAGACGGGGCGCATCAAGTTCCAAGCAGGCGGATGACCGTTGGTGATAAGCGGTACTTCGTAGAACGTTCCGTGAATGTTGGCCAGATGCCGCTCGGATTCGACTTCTCGCGAAACACGCGGCCAGCCTGAGTCAAACGGTTTGTCATAGGCTGCGTGCCCCTTGGGCAGACGGTAGGTGCGGCCTTTTGACTTCAGGATCACCGATGCTCTGTCGACCGAGAATTCAGGCTCGACATGCAACAACTGTTTAAGTCTGTCGTCAGTTTCGTCCGTCGTGAATTCGAAGCGATCCTTGGAGAATTCGAAGAAGCGATCGCCTGATCCGATGACTCGCAGATTGCGGTTTCGCTTGGCAGCGTACAGCAGACCTGCGATGGCATCTGGATCCTCAACGTCCGCCAATCCTGAGAAGAGCTTCGCATTTGCTGGATCTTTTCCGTCGGCGAAGCGTCCGGTCGTTTGGTGAAGGATCGCGGTTGCGATGCAGTCTCGATCCGTTCGGAATCGAATCCAAGTGGCTTCAAACGCGTCAGGAAGCACGTATGAAACATAGCCATTCAATGGAACACGCACGTTGCCGTACCGGATCCACTTTCCTGTTCCGTTGGCGTCGATCTCGAGGGTAACCGCAACGGCGCGCTCATCCGCTGTTTCGACGGGTGGAAGCGGTGGGCGGGTCACCGTCGCGCTGCCTAAATCGGTCAAGACGACGGGCGTGTTACCTTCGTGCCGAACGAACGCCTGATGGGGCATTCCGTACGACCCCGGGGCGTGCTCCGCATCGTTGCCCGGTATCGACACCGCGCCTGCCGGGAAACTTCGTGCGTAGACTTGGTCGACGAAGCCCTTGCCCCATTCCAGGGTCATTTCCGTGAGTTGCCATGCCGGATGGAGTTCCGGCTTTCCCCGTTGATCGACAGCGAGGTAGACCGTAACGGGCCGATCTGTCGTGAAACCAAATCCTTGTGCCGGCTTGTGCCAGTTGCCCCGTTCAATGGTGACACGGGGTAAATCGGCAAGCTGGTCCGGTAAGGCAGTGATTCTCTGTTGGTCTGAGGCGCGAAGTGCGCTCACCTGTTGACGCGTTTTTTGACCTGTTGCCAGATGAATGACACGCCGATCGAATCCAGCAACCAAGAAGGGGTCCGAGGGCACGCGGGCTTCGACCCTGTCCTCAATCCACGGACCGCCGTAGCCGTTTGCCGGACCCCAAGTCTTCAGATCTTCGTAGCTGCCGAACCAGAGATTGCTCTGCGGTTGCCCGGCAAGTCTGTTGCCTTGGATGCTGGTTTCATCAGTCGCGAGGACCAGTTTGTCGTTCCATCCGCAAAAATCCGGAACGTAACGCAGGTGGCTTCCGATCGGTTGGATTCCGCCGGAGTCGTCTGCGGAAAATGACTTTGGGAAGTCGAAAAACATCCCATGCATGTCCATCATCCACCGTCCGTCGGTAACCTCGCGAATTCGCGGCCACTCGGTATACCAGCCGTGGCTTGCGTCATTGCAATAAGCCGCTTTTGGGAGCAGGAACGTTTTCCATTTCCCTTTATCCAGCACCTTTAACCGAATGCTGCGACGATCCCACCCCACCGACCAAATGGGGTCTTGGCCGTCACTTCCTCCGGTGATCCCCTTCGGACCAGTGACCTCGGTGAATTGTCGACGCTCAACGATTCTCCATTGGTCTCCATCGTATTCCGCTAGGACGCCGCGTTCTTCGTTGTCCCTCGCTTCGCCGCCCACCAGCACGTCGCTGTAATCTCCGACGTGCAGCTCACCATTGTTGGAGATCACCAAGCGACCTTGCGAGGTGTAACCCCCTTTGCCGTGCCATCCTGGGACAGGCTTCTTGAATAACTGTTTCACCTCCAACGTGTGTACGTTGGCTTCCCAGATCGACCCTTCCATGTCGATGTAGTAAACCAGCTTCGCGGGGTCCATCAGATGACGCGCGATCGCAGTGACACGAATCGGCATCTTGGCTGGATCAATCGCACGTACGTTTCCTTCAGCGTCGATCAAATGGTGGCCCATCAAAAGCTGATTAGATTCTGCGTGAATCATCCGACCTGCGGGTGTACCCCCTACGCTTTCAGGGTGAATGGTGATGGGCTTGCTGAGATCGGGGTCAACGGAAAAGAGCTTGTGTTCACTACCCTTGGGCATATGTGGCGCGTAATTGACCATCCATAGTTTTCCGGCCCAAGGCACAATGGCTCCTATCCCGCATTCGTTGTGGCCGCCTTTGTAGTGACCGCCGTTCTGACTGTAGATGCCGTAGGTCGTTAGGTGCGGGTAAATGCCGCTGATGTGAATGTCTGTGCGAACGTTTGATGGTTCTGTTGAGGGATCCTTTTTCCATTCAAATGGTTGTGAACGGTCTGCTCGTTGATGTGAACGCAACTCGGATTTACCTTCATCCGCGGTCGCCAGGCTGGTGAGCAGCCCGTAAACGATAGGGGCGATTAACGGAAGCAAGATCGATCGGTTCATTGAGCACGCAGAATGTGAGTGATGTGTTGGATGAACACTTGAGCGTTGCTGGACCACGATTTTGGACGCCGCGGAGTCAATATTCTCGAAAAAATCCGGTTCCCCCGACTTCGCGCGTCCAAAAGAGCGAATCGCATGCACTTAGGTGATGTGACACTTGCCAGAAAGGGACACCCTTGATTGAAGACGACCAGGCAGAACGATTCATCCAACTGCTCGCCGAGCACGAACGAAGGCTGGCCGCCTACGTGATGACGTTCGTATCGTCGCCAGCCGATGCGGATGACATCTTGCAGGAGACCAAATTGTGGCTTTGGCGATCGTTTGACGACTTTGAGCTGGGGACCAGTTTCGGAGCGTGGGCACGGCAGGCGGCCTTTTATCGAATCCAACAGTTCTTCAGGAAACGGACCACCGAGAGCAAACGACTACGGTTCTCGGATGCCTGCTTGGAACAACTTGCCGACTCATTTGAACGAAATACCGAGGGGCGAGAAGGACGAATCGAACGTCTTGCCAATTGTGTGGCTAAGCTCCCCCCGAATCATCGTCAGATCTTGTCACTACGTTATCGCGACGAACTTGGCGTCGATGAGATTGCGTCCCGCATCGATCGCACGGTAGTGGCGACCTACCGTGTGTTGAGCCGAATTCGATTGTCGCTACGCGATTGTGTCTCGGCTTCCTAATTCAATCCAATGGCTGCATCGGAGGTGTCGACATGAAAGACGTTTCGCGTGAGCAGGTTGCCTGGTGGGTGGAAAAGCAGCTGGATGGGGCGCTATCCACCGAAGAGTTTGATCGAGTCCAGCAAGTCTTGATGGAACAGCCAGATGCGAGGGAATTGTATCTCGATCTGATGCATCAAAATGCGCTTCTGCAACTCGAACGAGGCTACCTGGCGGCGACCGGCCCAGTCGCAACTCAGACGCTGGCTGAGCAGCGTCGTGAACAGCCAACAGCAATACGGAAAGCGGTTTTCCAAACTGCCATAGGAATTCTGGCCGCCAGCATTCTTCTGATTCTTTGGATATCTATCAAATCAGATGACGCGACTCTTAAGGCTCCCGTGATTGCCCGAATCACCGACTCCGCGGATGCGACGTGGGGTGATTGCACGCTTCCGACCGCGGTGGGTTCGGGCCTTCAAGCTGGACGTCTGAAAATCGACAGAGGGTTGGTGACCATCACCTTTTCGTCAGGAGCTGAATTGATTCTAGAGTCACCCGCCGAGCTGGAAATTCTGTCACCGCTTTCCGGGCGATTGTTGGCCGGAACGGCTGTTGTCGAAGTGCCTGACACTGCGCACGGCTTTCGGCTCGCAACGCCGACAGCCGTGGCAGTCGATTATGGAACCGCCTTTGCGGTGACGGTGGATGCACAGTCTCAGACGTCGTCGATTGAAGTTCACGATGGCGAAGTCAAAGTCACGCACGTCGCATCTGGGGCTTCACGTTCGTTAAAAGGAGAGCAGCGTGTCCTCGCCTCATTAACTCAGCTGAGCGACGCAGCCTCGTCCACCGGGGAAGCGACGCTAGTGTCGATGCAGCAGTCAGGAAACGAGTCGGGAGAAATGCTTCGCATCACGACCGCGGAAGGACGTGGCCAGGATTTCACCGTTTGTCGCAGTCATGATGACGATGTTCTGAAGAACAGTCACGCTGGGCTGGTTCTCGTTAAGAATCCGTATCAGGGATACGAGCGTTTCAGCCGCAAAGGATACTTCTTGTTTGATATGGCATCACTGGCGGGGCGCAAGGTCACGTCTGCGCGGTTCGTGCTGACGCTGGCTCCAAGTGGGCTCGGTTTCGCAAGCAAAGTGGATGATTGCGAATTCACCGTTTACGGTTTGACGGACGAGTCAGCCGAAGGATGGCCTGCCGGGCCGTTGGACTGGCACCAGGCACCTGCAAACCTTGATGGAGCTGCGGACGTGGATACCACCCAAGCTCGATTGCTCGGTCGCTTCGTTGTGCGTCGTGGTGTTCAGCACGGGCAGGTATCTATCGGGGGAAGAGAATTGACTCGGTTCTTACGCTCGGACACCAACCAGCAAGTTTCGCTGATCGTCGTCCGTGAAACGAAAGAGAGTGAGCCTGGAGGTCTGGTCCACGGTTTGGCCAATGGGACAAGCACGGACCTAACACCACCGACTCTGATTGTTCATACCGACTCGCAGTGACCTCCGTCCCGGCCATCAAACGCGCTCGACATCGTCGAGTTGCGTCAGTTGCGGAAACGCTCTCTCTGATAGGTCAATGGAAAAGATGTCTGCCGTCTTGAAGTGGTGCCGACTCAATCCTTCAGCGTTCTTCGCGAGGACGAACGTGATGTCAGAGGAGCTTGCTCGGACTAGAACTGGGTGGAATTGCCGTACAAGTTCACGCTTGAGTTCCTGACACCACGCCGGCTCGGGTGAGTTCACTCGCGGAGCGAGGGCATGTGATAGACCGGAGCGCGAGCCCCGGGGTATGGACCACGGTCTGTCGAGAACCCCGGAGGGGTGACACGCGTTGAATCGGAGTGGGGCAGCCACGGGTGGCCGAATCAACTCCTGTCGCCCCGCTGGGGCTTTCGCGTTTGCGGTTGGCAATAGTCCCAGGGTTGGCACCCTGGGCTGTCAGATGTCGTCGCTCCGCGACTTGCAACCCGCAGGTCGGCCTCAAAGATTAGCCCGAGCCGCAGCGATCCCACCCAAATTTGCATCGTCCCCCTTCAGCTGCTCTGCTGATGTGGCTTGCCGCACCCGACGAAACTGGTGGACCGCAAACACTCTCTGGGGACCTATGGTGATGCCTTCCACCTTTTCTTGCGTTCGACGATGTCCGTTTCGATCAACCGCCAAGCTCTCGGCGGCGTTGTCGATTTGCCTGCTGCTGGGACTCGTTTCACATTCGAGCGGCCAGGACCGCCGCGCACCAGGCTCGGGCGCACAGGCACGGGATCCGGAAGCCGAACGCGAGAGGATGATCGCCGACCGGTTTCTTCAGGTTGTGCTTCGCCGGCCCGCACCGGGAACCGCGCTCAATCGCGTTTACGCCCACCACATCCAAGCTGGCACGCTGGATGACTTGATGGCTGAATTGCGAACCAACACCCAAGGCAAGGGTGATCAGGCCGGGGCCAGCCAGATGACGTTGGGGTTATTGCAGCTGCGCCGAGGAGACGACGCCAAGGCAGCCGAATCGCTGGCCACAGCCGAACAGATGCGAAGCGACGACCCGATGGCAAGTTATCACCTGGGTCGAG
>JBCCUO010000010.1:0-16484 GCA_039196805.1 Planctomycetota bacterium
CGCTAGCCGGTCGGTGTGGCAAGTTCGTCTGGTCCGCTATCATCGGTCGAGCTTCCATGAGTTCCCCGATGGAGTTTGCTGGTGATGACTCACCTCTTTGACTGCCACCGTCTTGTCTGGTTGCTTCTGTTGACGCTCGCAACCACAACAGATTCCCCTTCCTACGAGCCTCCGGAAACGACATCAGCCGTGACCGATTCCAATCCTGACTTGCCGATGCTTCAACCTTGGAAAGGCCCCTTCGGGGGCGTTCCGCCTTGGAATGAAGTACGCACCGAACAGTTTGCCGAGTCGATCGAGGCTGCCATTTCACGCTCTCAAGCGGAAATCAGCGAGATCGCGCAACAGTCCGAGCCGGCCACCTTTGAAAACACAATCGTCGCATTGGAGAACGCGGGGAAGGTGCTGGAACGAGCGGAAACACTCTTTGACGTGCACGCTTCGAATCTCAACATCGGTCCGATCCCCGACATTGAACGCGCCGTCGTTCCAAAGATCTCGGCGTACTACGACAGCGTCACTCAGAACGAGAAGCTGTTCCGTCGGATTGAGACGGTTTTCTTGAGCGATGACCTGAAGCAACGTCCGTTGGCAGAACGTCGCTTGGTCGACGACCTCTACAAGAACTTCGTTCGCAAAGGCGCCAAACTGGATTCGAGTCAAAAGGCTCGGCTGACACAGATCAACACCAGACTCGCGCGTCTTTTCACCGACTTTAGTCAGAACGTTTTGGCCGACGAGAAGGGCTATGTCACTTGGATCGAAGACGAAGCCAGGTTGGCTGGACTGCCCGAAAGCGTCGTCGACGCAATGGCTTCCGCGGCCAAAGAACGCGGACGCCCGGGGCAATGGGCTGTGACCAACACTCGATCGTCGATGGATCCCTTTTTGACCTACGCCGACGATCGCCCACTACGCGAGCAAGTGTGGCGCAACTACTACAACCGAGGCGATAACGGCGACCAACACGATAACAATCAGATCATCACCGAAATCCTGCGGCTGCGAGCCGAACGGGCGAAGCTGCTAGGGTACGAAACGCACGCTCACTGGCGAATGGAACCAACGATGGCCAAGTCGCCTCAGGCCGCGATGGACCTGATGCTGAAAGTTTGGCCCAAAGCGATCGATCGAGTTCGCGAAGAAGTCGCGGACATGCAAGAGCTTGCCGACGCGGAAGGACAAGGTACCAAGATCGAACCTTGGGACTATCGCTACTACTCAGAGAAAGTGAGGAAGGCGAAGTACGATCTGGACTTCAACGAAGTGAAGCCCTATCTGCAGCTGGAGATGCTGCGGGAAGGCATGATGTACTGTGCTGAACGACTCTTCGGGTTGAAATTTGAGTCGGTTGGCGGCCTTCCAGTCTTTCACCCCGACGTTCGTGTTTGGGAAGTGAAATCATCCGATGGCATACACGTTGGGCTCTGGTACTTGGACCCGTACGCTCGCGAGGGAAAACGAAGCGGAGCCTGGATGAATGCCTACCGTGGGCAACGCAACCTTGCTCCCGCAGCCACGCCGATCGTCTCCAACAATTCGAACTTTGTGAAATCGAGTGGTAACAAGCCGGCCCTGATCTCGTGGGACGATGCCACGACGCTTTTCCATGAGTTTGGTCATGCGCTACACGGATTGCTGTCCGACGTGGACTACCCATCACAAGCAGGAACACGCGTCGCCCGGGATTACGTGGAATTCCCGTCACAGGTCTTTGAGCACTGGCTCTCGACACCCGAAGTGCTGAACCGATTCGCCCTTCATCACGAGACGGGTGAGCCGATACCCAAAGCTCTACTGGCTAAGATTGAGAACGCCAGCAAGTTCAACCAGGGGTTCGCGACCGTCGAGTACTTGGCCAGCGCGCTGATTGACATGAAGCTTCACTTGGCCGGCGACGCGCCGATTGAGCCGGACAGCTTCGAAAGGGAAACACTGAAAGAACTCGGGATGCCTGACGAGTTGCCGATGCGACACCGCACGCCCCACTTCAGCCACATCTTCAGCAGCGACGCCTATTCGGCTGGCTACTACAGCTATCTCTGGTCGGACGCATTGACGGCAGACGCTGCCGAGCACTTTGAATCGGCAGGCGGATTCTTCGATGCCAAGCTCGCCAAATCGTTGCACGATAATGTGCTATCGGTTGGCGACACAATCGATCCGGCGGACGGATTCCGCCAGTTTCGCGGCCGCGACGTCGACACGTCGGCGCTCTTGCGGAAACGAGGCTTCCCCGTCGAGTGAATCCTGGCTCCGGCATGATTACGACACACATCGCTGCATATGAAACCCACCGGCCTTCGCGCTCTCTCCGGGAGGGTCTCGAGGAACGAGCGGGGAGGGGCGAATCGGCAACATGGGCGACTTTCGCCAACGAAGCACTCCCCCTCCCCGAAGACTTGTTCCTCGCCTTCGACCCTCCCCAAGGAGGGTGAAATCGATGGGTAGGCACCCATTCCCTCCGGAAGGGTCAAGAGAAGCTACCTTGAGACGTTGAACACCACACGCACATCTAAACTGGCTCCTTCCGATGCAATGGCTTGATACCCTCTCGCGAATCACCCATGTCCTGACTGCGATCACGTTGGTCGGTGGCAGCATCTTCACGCTCATGGTCTTGATGCCCGCGGCCAAGACGCTGTCCCAGGACAGTCACGATCAACTTCGTGACGCGATCGGCGGTCGCTGGAAGCGATTCGTCCACGGCGGCATCGGTCTGTTTCTCCTAAGCGGGTTCTACAATTACGTTCGGGCGATCCCGGCTCACAAAGGCGACGGACTCTACCACGCCTTGCTGGGTACGAAGATGCTTTTGGCGCTCGGCGTCTTCTTCTTGGCCTCCGCGTTGGTTGGCCGCAGTCAGGGGCTTGCCCGTATCCGCCAGAACCGCGGCAAGTGGCTGAAAGTCCTGGTCGCGATCGCCGTCGTAATCGTCAGCATCTCCGGCTATGTCAAAGTCCGTGGCGTCATGTTGCCCGCGTTGACCGGAGTTGAGGCACCGGACGCGACTGAGGCAGCTGAACGGCCCTAGGAACACGGCGATCATCAATGGTCGCCGTCCGCTCGGCGAACGCAGCTTTCTCTTCGCAACATTTGCTGAGCAAACGGCGATACCGAACGCCTTGGTTGTTCCTAGGCCGGATGGTTCGACGATCCGCTGGTTGATCACATTTCAATGGGCTTGTCCCGGTTGAACGACAACTGGCAGCTCGACGCCGATCAAGAGCGAACCAGTTCCTCCACCTCACTCACTGCGGATTGCTCACTGCTGACAGCCCAAAGCTAACTTTGGCAGCGACTAGCGAGGCAAATCGGCAGCGCTGAAGGTATGCGGGATCAGATCCGACAATTGGTAGATCTCGCGGCTCCCGTCGATGACGTCGACACAGATGACGGTCATGTCGGTACCAAACTCGGCCAGAAACTGGCGACAGGCACCACACGGCGTGACGCCTCCCACACTGGCGATCGCGATGGCCCAAAACCGCCGATAACCTCGAGCGACCCCTGCCGCAGCCCCCACGCGCTCGGCACAGAGCGTCAGTGAATAGCTAGCGTTTTCGACGTTGCAACCATGAAGGATTTCTCCGTCGTCGGTCATCAGCGCTGCGCCAACATAGAAATGACTGTGCGGGGCGTATGCCTGATCCCGGGCAGTGATGGCAGACTGAACGAGTCGGTCGATTTCAAGTGGCTGAAGTTGTTTCATCAAATCGGGGCGCGTCATGTTCCGGAAACCACCGGCTGGGACGGAGGGTCGATCTGATCCTTTGGTCGACGTTTCCGCGCCGAAGAACAGTGGTGGATTCATTTCGAATCGCTCGTACGTTTCGCCCCAGCGATATTTGCAGATACAGAATCTAACTGAAAACAGGCTAGCCCTGGGACCATCGACAAGCGGTTGAAGCAAAAAACATCGCCAAGGCGATGTCCGATGGCTCCACCGAAGTCCCTGATGGACGATCCTCAACTGGTTGCAGCACCGCTGACCAACCGATCGATGACCAATGGAGGAATGGCCACGGGTTCCGCCCGCACTCGCACCGCGTCCTGGATGGTCTGAAAGAAGGCATCACGATCAGCTTTGTCACAGTGCAGTGCCGCGATCGGCTGGCCGCGAGCGACCGACTGCCCCACCCTTGCCATGACCCTCACACCAACTCGATGATCAATTGGATCGCCTGTCTTACGCCGGCCTCCCCCTAACGCGACCACGGCTTCTCCCAGCGCCGCACAGTCTATATCGGCCAGGTAGCCCGCTTGCGGTGCCTCAATCATGTGGCATGCCGCAAGTTTCAGCGGGTCCTTCAGACTGCCACCCTGAGCAGCAACCATTCGTGCAAAACGTTCATGCGCGTTTCCGCTATCCAATTCCCGATTCAATCGAACTCGCGCGTCTTCGATCGAAGCATGGGCCTGAACCTGAACCAGCACGTCGGCACATAACTCCACGGTTAATTCACGGACCTCGGGTGGCCCATCGCCCTGCAAAACATCGATCGATTCGATCACTTCCAACGCGTTGCCGACCGCCGCGCCCAGGGGTTGGTCCATGTCGGTCAAAAGAGCCGACGTCGGCATCCCGGCTTGACCGCCCACACGAATCAGTGACTTGGCAAGTTCCGTAGCCTGGTCACGAGTCTTCATGAACGCCGCAGATCCAACTTTGACGTCCATGACCAAGGCATCCAAGCTGGCCGCCAGCTTCTTGCTCAGAATGCTTGCCGTGATTAGAGGCACGGACTCGACCGTGCCCGTGACATCGCGTAGCCCGTACAACCGACGATCAGCGGGTGCAATCGCCTCGTTGGCACCAATGATGAAGGTGCCGATATCCTTCAATAGGTTGGCCGCGCGACCCTCCGAGAGCTGAACCTCAAAGCCAGGGATCGATTCCAGTTTATCAAGCGTCCCACCAGAAAGTCCCAACCCGCGCCCACTGATCATCGGCACGTCCACATCACAGCAAGCCAGCAGCGGTGCCAGGATCAACGAAACCTTGTCGCCAAGGCCTCCCGTACTGTGCTTGTCGACTCGGGGGCGGTCGGTCACCCGTGGCAACCGGTCACCGCTTTCTAACATCGCCATCTTCAGCGACGTGATCTCGTCAGGCGACATGCCCCGCAGGCACACCGCCATCGCGAACGCCGACATCTGATAGTCGGCAACTTCTCCTCGGCAAAAACCGTCGACCAAAAAGCGAATCTCATCGTCCGTCAGAGTGCCGCCGTCACGCTTCTTCATCAATAGGGTGGCGGGCAGCATCGTTGGAATCGCGATTGAGGTATTTGGTGCAAGTGGATTGCCCACGTCGCCGGAGCGTTATAGTTTCGGGGCAGCGTTCGCCGCCAAGTGTAAACAATTCCTGGTTTTCCGATGATGCCCTCTCCCGAAATGCGTTCCCCCTCCCCGTCTGGCGACCAGCGATACCGCTTTCCCGTGTGCAGCATCATGGTGGCGATGATGATCGCATCGGCCGTACTGAACCAGGTTCCGAGGGCCTTCACCCAAGAAATCGCAGCGACCCCTTCGGTCGGACAACCACCATCACCGCAGTTCGGCGCTCGTGAATTGTCACGAGCGTTTCGCAACGCGGCAAAGAAGGCGACCCCTGGCGTGGTCACCGTATTGTCGTACGGCCAGAAGTCACCACCGCGTGGCAAGCCCGCGACTCCAGAGGATTCACCGGAGTCCGAGGAGTCGACTCCGGCGATCCCCGACGACGGATCGGGCCCCCGCGCACCTTCGCAAACGGCAAGCAACGGGAAAACACTCCCGCTGACCGGTCTGGGCAGTGGAGCCATCATCGATCCCGATGGACTGATCATCACCAACAATCACGTCATTAGCCGCGCTCAGCGGGTGATGGTCCAATTGCCCGACGAAACGGAATACACGGCAACGGCGGTTCACGGCGACCCGGATAGCGACGTTGCCGTGATTCGCATCGAGAGCGATCAACCGCTGCCAGCGGTCGACGTCGGAGATTCAGATCAGTTGGAGATCGGTGACTGGGTGCTGGCGATCGGCAGTCCCTTCAAGCTGGAGGCGACGGTCAGCGCCGGGATCATTAGCGCCAAAAACCGCAAGCTGAAGCGGATCACCCGAGGACGATTGTTGCAAACCGATGCTGCAATCAATCCAGGAAACTCGGGCGGACCCCTGATCGACTTGGATGGCAACGTGATCGCGATCAACACCGCGATCGCGACGCGCAATGGTTCCTACCAAGGGATCGGGTTTGCGATTCCGATCAACCAGGCAGACTGGATTGCTCGCGAACTTTCCGAGCATGGTGAGGTTCGCCGTGCAGCGATTGGGATTACGGGGGTCGTTCTAAACCGTAAGAACGCCCGGCTGTTCAAGCTTCCGGAAGACCTAGGGATTCTGGTGTATCAAATCATCACGGGGTCCGCCGCGGAGCGAGCAGGGGTGCAAAAACTGGACGTCATTTTGGAGTTCGCCGGCGAACGGGTGACCAACCCCAGTGAGTTGCAAGAGATCATCGAGCGAAAGCCGATCGGATCGATGCAATCGATGAAGCTTTATCGCGGCGGAGAGGAAGTGGACGTCGAAGTCCGGCTGGCCCCCATCAACGATCCGACAGCCGAGTAGGCCGATCATCGCGTGACCCGTATTTGGTTCCATCATCCGCCGTGCGCTAGAGAGCGTCCGGCTTAGGTGATCTAATGTTTCACAAGTCTCGTGCTCAGCACTGCGGTGCTCGTGCTCATCATCGATTCTCGAATCGTGAAACTGCCTTGAGAGGAGCCTCAACCGGAGGTCCTCGACTACGAGCACCGTCGAAGCGACTGAGCAGGAGCACGAGCACGACGGAAAAGGAACAAAAGCCGCCAGCGCTCTCCCGTCGGCCGATTTGCTAAGCCGGACGCTCTCGCTAGCACCCGGTTCCGGTACGCGTTCCAACTAGACGCTAGTGTGCGTAGCGGCTGATCTGTGTTGGGAACCGGACACTCGCGCGTGGCGGATGACGTCAGACTTGTTTTCGAAAGAACTCTGGGTTTGGCGTGCCTTTCCCGCGTCGGTCACAGCGGAAGAACTCACTGATGTATCGAACCGGCTTCTTTCGCTCTTGTGGTTTAAACCGATCGCCTTTTTGGTAGATCGGACGGTACTCTTGCATCTCACCGAACAGGCGCGATCCGGCTGCCTGACAGGGATACCAGTATCCGTATTCATCTTCGTCGACCAGATAGAATTCGGGATAGCAGTGGCCCTCGACCCAAACCATGCGAGCCGGAATCTTGGCATTGCGGCACATCGCGACAAATAGGCTGGTCATCTCCTCGCAATCACCAGTGCCATCTTTCAAGGCATCCGAAGCATTCTTGAGATCACCTTCGGTGTATCGGACGTTTTCGCGAACGTAATCGTAGATTGCTTCCACCTGCGCCCAGCCCGGGGACGCTCCTTGAGCCGCAACCAACTTCGATGCGTTTCGAATCAGGCGGTGGGTCGCGTCGATGTACGGACTGTTGCCCGTGTAGAGCTTCAGCTCGCGCGGCACCTTCTTGGGAGGCAGCAAGCCGTCGGTGGACGTCGGAGGCATGATGCGGCGGCGCGTCAGTTCAACTTCCAGACGCAGTTCCATGTTGGCTCGTTTGAGCAGCTGCGGGACTTGCAGCCAGACTTGCTTGGTTCCACCAGGAAGATCATTGACGCCCCAAGCCTTGATCGGACCTTCGATGGTCTTGTTGATCACCTTCACGTCTTGTTCGGGCCAGGCGGCCGGAAAGGGAAACGTCGCGAAGACGTTGACGCACGTCACCGGGGGCTCCATGCGCAGCCCCAATTCCCAAGTTGATGTCTGCGGCTCAGTCAGGCTGACCTGATGGTTCGACGGACCCGACGAGCCGTCATCGCCCGCGGATGATTGGGCAAACGCGGAACGACTGGCCATACAGACCGATGCCGACGTGGCAGCGGTGACGATCGCTTGGCGGCGACTGATCAAAGGAGTCATCGAACAGCGTCTTGGGTCAAAGGGCGTTTTGGGTCGAAGGGCCATCATGGGTCATTGGTGCGTGTGACCAGCATCCAATCACCATGCAAAAAAAGGCGAAGCGAGTCGGCGTGGCAGCGGGTTTCCCCCCGGATGCTGTCACACCGACTCGTTCGCCCGCTCGCTTTGATTCTAATCAGCCGTTGGGGGATGTCGTCCGTGGTCTAGGGCACGATCGCGCCGGGCGGCAATGGGTCTTCGGAGATGATCACGTCGCCTCGCTCGTCCACGCGCTGGGCTGCATAGTTTCGCGACTGAAAATTATCGCCCAGTATGACGCCCGACCCCACGTCACCGTAAACCGCGCCGTATCCACCAACGACTTCACCGGAGCCGCAAACGTCAGACGGACACGCACTTCCGTAGACACCCGATCCGATATACCCGGGTGCGCATCCACAATCGACCTGCGGCGCCGGAGCGTACGTGGGCGCCGCCGCGTAGCCAGAAGCATAAGGGGCGGGGCATGTGTTGCAGGGCGCTTGCGGCGGTGCGATGGCGGGTGCGGTGGGGGCGGGCGCGAAAGGGTTGAGTGCTTGGCCGGCCGTCGACAGTCGGTTGCACAGTCCGCAACTCGCGCCCCTTCCGAAAAAGAAGTTGCGCATGCCGCTGCATCCCGTCGTCAGGGAAAGTAGCGTCAAAGTCAGCACAACAGGTAAAATGCGTGCGTTCATGTAAGTTTCCTTCACAGTCAAAGCGAGCGTATTCGTTGGTCTCGAATGACGGACCACTCAAAAGTAGGGCGCACTTTGCGTTGTGCAAACGCAACGTTGTTTTTTTGGGGCAACAAGTTGATGTCGCTAAGCGACAGATGATGCCGCACGAACACAGAGGTTGCGTTTTCGCAACGCCTCGATCCAATCCCGCCAATCGATCCCGCCCCACTGAACTTGAAATGAAGCGACTCCGCAGCCCCTTCATCTCGCCAAGTCAATCGCGCGACAGTGACGCGTTCTCCTGGATTGCACTTCGTCGATCTCTCCATCAACCGCTTGCAAGCACACTGATGCTTGCAATGACGCTGACGTTTGCCAGCGCTTTGCAACCCGGACTGTCTGAGAACGTGACGGCAGGGGAACCCGACGTCGATTCGTTGCCACCGCTGAGCTTGACCGAGCCAGGACTAATCGAGCGGTCGTCTGTTGGATCGGGACCAAACCGATTTCCTGCGATTACCGAATCGACACCTCAGATTCCGTCCCTCCTGACTGAGGACGTCGCGAGTGACCGAATCTGGCTGATCAATACGCGTGGGATTTCCAGCGATGTCTGCCGCGCTAACTTGACATCACCGAGGTTCACAGTCAGTCGCCTGAGTTGCTCGGGAAGACGACAGCCCAGCAGCATGACGGACTACCTGGCGTCACTGAGTCCTGACCGCCCGCGGATGGTCTACGTCCACGGAAACCGGATGAAGGCGAATGATTTGGTGGCTCGTGGCCTGGAGATCTACCGTCGCGTTTCCAGCCGGCGGGTTCACCCCGGTCCAGTGGACTGGGTCTTTTGGAGTTGGCCAAGCGAGAAACAGGGAATCCTGGTCGCCGACGCTCGTGTCAAAGCCAAACGAGCGGACACTCAAGGTCTCTATTTGGCCTGGCTCTTGCGTTCGCATGTCGAATACGGCCAACCCACCAGCCTGCTGGGATTCAGTTTCGGTGGCCGAGTGATCAGCGGAGCGTTGCATGCGCTTGCCGGCGGCCGACTTGGCGGACGCGCGGTTCCGGGCGAAGCGATTCAGGGCGCCGGGATCGACGCTGGACTGATCGCGCCGGCAATTGAGTCGCATTGGTTGTCGAGCACGGGCTATCACCGCTTGGCGACGAAGAACTTGGACCGCCTGGTGCTGTTGTACAATCGCCGCGACGCGGTTCTGGCCAACTACTGGCGGATCAGTCGGATTCGCAATGCCGATGCTCTGGGCTACACGGGGCCAACGCGGTTTGCCTTGCGAGCCGACGGTAGTCGCTTGCCGGTGTTAGCACGCGACTTTACCGCCAGGATTGGTCGTCATCATCGCGAACTTGACTACTACCAGCGGTCCAAAGGCGGCGACGTCACGATGGCATCTTTGATTCATGGCAGCCTCATCCAAACCCGCTAAACCGGCATCCGCGATCAGCGAAACCTGGGCGTTTCACAACGACCACTGGGTCCGGCTTTCCGAGCTGGGGATCGGACTGGATGACCTCGGATTCGTGCAAGCGGTCACGGCAGTAGAGCGTCTTCGGACCTACGCCGGCGAGGCGTTCCAGGTAGATCGTCATCTACAACGTTGGCGTGCCACACTCGCGCACCTCGCGATTGACGTATCGCGTCTGACGTCACCTCCCATCAACGAATTGCTGCGCCGAAACGCGGATTGGGTGCTGAAGTGCGGTGACGTCGGTATCACGGTATGCGCCACGCCTGGCCCGATATCGAACCCACATCCCAATCTATTCCTGCACCTCAGTCGACTGGACCTCGACCGCGTGCGTCGTCGGCGGTCGCAAGGACAACCGCTATGGGTGACCGACGTGGTCCAACCGCCGGAGCAGTCTTGGTCGCGGCACGCCAAAGTTCGCTGCCGACTACATTACTACCTGGCTGACCGGCAAGCCGCGAAGTGGGACTTGGACGCGGCTGGACTATTGATTGATGCCGATCATTCGATCACGGAGACGTCGATCGCCAACCTAGCGGCCGTCGTTGACAACACGGTGATCGCACCACCAGCCGATCAAGTGCTTCGGGGCGTCAGCGCGCAAGTCGTCCAGAATCACGCGGACAAACAAGGAGTGACATGGGAGCATCGCCGGCTCTCGGTGGCGGACCTAGAATCGGCGGACGAGATTCTGCTGATGGGAACGGACAGCGGACTCTGGTGGGTCAATCGATTGGGAGCCGCAAACGCAAGCAAGCGATTCGAAATGGGAACTGTGTATCGGACGTTGGCTAGCGCGTTTCCGAGCACCAGTTGATCGAGTGAGCGACTTGCATTCGCGATCGAAGTCGCCGAGCGCTCCGCCGGTCGACGCGTTTCGCTGCGGACACGCCGATCTCGGTATCGGCGACGTTTAGCGAACCCCTCATTCTAGAACAACAACATCGACAACCTGCGTCGATAGTCGCGAACCAAGTCGGAGTCGGCGGGCAAGGCCTGGAAGACTTCCACCATCAACGCTCGGGCTTTCTCGCCTTCGCCCTGCCGATCGCGTTCGACCAAACGCAAGCAAATATCAAACGCGGATGCGTATTCCTGATGTCCGATTAACGCTTCGGCGAACGCGAGCTGCGCGCTCAAATCATCCGGATCCGTGGCGGCTGCGTCCTTTGCCGAATCCAAATCAATCGACGACATACCTTGGATGCCCAATGCCGCTTTGATCTGTTCGGCCTCCGCCTCCAGGAACCCGCGTTTCTCGAGCTTCGCTATGATCGCCTTGCAATCATCAAATCGTTGCATCTCAAGTAGGGCTTCCGCGGTCGCAATCTGGATTTCTGCTTGGTCGGTTTCGCCGATCGCATTCAACTTGGCTAGGGCCGCTTCTGGATCGCTTGTTGCCAACGACTTCGCTTGAGCCAACTGAGTCTTCTGGAGAACACCGTGTAGCCACTGTTGAAGCTGAGGCTTGGGCAAAGCTCCCTCGAAGCGATCGATCACTTGGCGATCGTACACCGCGAAGACCGCCGGGATTCCCGCAACGCCAAATCCACCGGCCGCCTGTTGGCAACGTTCGGTGTCCGCTTTGACCAACACGAAGGCCCCCGCCGCCTCTGTCGTCACCTCCTCCAGGATCGGACCCAACATGCGACAGGGCGCGCACCAATCGGCCCAGAAGTCGACGATCACCGGCATCAGTGTCGACCTTTCGATCACATCCAATTCGAAAGTCGCATCGGTCGTCTCGTGAATCCACTCGGAGGTGTCGGGCATCGGTCTTGATTCAGGGAGGTAACAGTTAGTTCAAACAAGGGCAGTGCGGCGTGGCCAACGATCGGTCATCGATCTAACGGCTGTCGACCCGAGGCCGTCGCGATTCCAACCACGGCATCGGCGCTGCCGCGTGGCTGGGATCATCCAACCAATCGGGTACCGGGAACCAACGAAGCGAGGAGTATCGAGGGTAACGTTCCCACACCTCGGCGTTCTCAGGATCGATCTGACGCACATCCCCCGTTTCCGTCAGCTTGGCTTCCAGCAGACTCGATAGGCGTTCCAGATCTTTGGCGTGCTTCGCATCCTCCGCTAGATTACTGAGACAAGCAGGATCGACGATCACGTCATAAAGCTCTTCGGCCGGTCGAAAAGCAACCGCTTTGTCCAACAGCGGATGATTCTGATCGCCCGGCAAACGAGCGGTCATGTTCGTCAGCGTCGGGCCCGCATCGATATCGTGGTAGCCACTGTGCGGCGGTGACAGCCGGCCGTCGACAAACCGACCACCTTCGTCAAACCGAGCGTCTTGGTAGCGTCGTGGTGCTCCGGCAGGCCAGCGCTGCGGGTGATAGTTACGGATGTAGAGAAAACGATCGGTACGTGCGGCACGACAGGGGTAACCAAGCGTATTGAATCGCGATGAAGAATGTCGCTCTCGACCTGAGAAGACCGCTTCGCGCCCCGGCGAACCGGGTTTCGCCAGTCTTGGCAGCAGCGACCGGCCAGCCAGCGCGCTTTCGCCCCCGGGGGGATCCACCGCAGTTGCGTCATAGATCGTGGCCGTCAAATCAATCAAATTCACCAGCGCGGATGTCTGCTTGCCGCCACGAAATCGCTGCGGCCAGCTGATCGCCAAGGGCATATGAATCCCAAACTCGTACAGATTCGCCTTGGCGCGAGGGAACGGCATTCCGTTATCACTGGTCACGATGACCAAAGTATTCTTCAGCTGGCCTGTCGACTCCAGATGATCCAGCATGCGGACCAAATGGCTGTCAAACCACTGAATCTCATAGAGGTAGTCCGCAAGGTCGCTGCGAACGATTTTGTTGTCAGGTAGAAAACCGGGAACCTGGATTTCATCCAAGGGAATTCCATTTCGCCGTCCAATTCCTGGATCGTAAGTGCGATGAGGCTCTGACCCGCCGTACCAGAAGCAAAAGGGCTGCTCTTTGTCACGCTGTTTTAGGAAGCTTTCAAAATTTGCAGCGTAATCGGTATCTCGAATTCCTTTGGCAGGCTTGGGCCGCACCTTCAGATCGCTGTAGCTTGGTCCAGCCGGGTTGCGCGATCGTCCGCTGTCCTTCCAGTTGCCTGGCCCCCAACCTTTGCCGGTGTAACCAACGGCGTACCCGGCTGATTCCAATTGATCTGGAAAGGCTTGAAGTGACTTCGGAAAGGAGCTGGCATGGGTGCCTGCAGGGCCATTCTGCCAGATGTAACGTCCGGTTAAGAGCGATGCTCGCATCGGACTACACCCGGGAGCGGGGGTGAATGCGTTATGGAACAACACCCCCTGCCTCGCAACTCGGTCAAAGCCGGGCGTTGAGACAGCGGTCGTCCCATAAACCGAAGCGTGCGGAAACGACTGATCGTCACTGATGCAAATCAAGACATTGGGTCGGTCGGCAGCGTCGACAGCCAATGGCAAGAGCGCCACCACGACGGCAACAAAACATAGGGGCTTCACGATTTGCTCCAAGGTCACGAACGGGGGACCACAAGGTCACGGGAAGGGTCGTCGCTAGTCTAGTGCGACAAGCGGTACCTTGCCTATTTTGTGCGCAGGCGTTATTAATTCCGCATCACCCGTTAATCGCAAGTCCTGCAAATTCGTCACTCTGTTTGATGGTGAAATTGGAGCATCAATGCGAAGTTTTCCGGCGTGTCTTCTCTTCCTAGTGAACCTGAATAAACGATGATTCGGGAGTGACTGATGCGTGTGTTTGGCCGTCGGAGAGGCGCGTGCTTGGAAGAGCACGGTGGGAATGCCCAAACACGTAGACGCACAACGAAGCGAAAGAAACGATTCAGCCGCTTGGTTGATCGTCGCGGACTGCGTACCGAGCCCTTGGAAGCGCGGCGTCTCTTGGCCGTCTGTCTGGCTGAGTCTGAATCCAACGATTTGATCTCGTCGGCGACTGCATGGCAGCCCACCGAATCTCCGGCCGCCCGTCAACTCTTTCAGGCATGCGGAACCGGGCTAACCACCAGCGGTGATGATGACTACTGGAGTTTTGAAGCGTTGGCCGGCGATCGCATCAACCTCCGCGCCACGTCCACGTCGGGCAATTTGAACAACCGCCTGATCCTTTACAACCAAGCCGGCGGACAGCTTGCTAGTGATACCGACGCCGGCCCGGGCAACAATGCCAGGATCGAAAACCTGTCGATCGCGTCGAGCGGCACGTACTTCGCTCGGATTGATAGCCAGGGCGGCGCGGGCGACTACGATCTGCAGCTGGATGTCAGTCGCGGCGACTTGCAGTTGGAAACGGATCTCAATAACGCCAACGATTCGATCGCAGGGGCGGATCCACTCACGCGGTTGCCTCAAGGGAACCAGTCGGCTTCGGCCTTGGCCGGCACCATCTCTACGGCAAGCGACCAAGACATCTACTACCTGGGCGCTTTGGGCTCCGGTTCAACAATTGCACTCGACTTGACGTTCCCAAGTGAGAGCGAATTGGTGGCAGCGGTTGAGCTACTTGATTCGGCGGGCAACTCGATCGCCGACAGCGACGGCATCCTCGACGACTCGTTTTCCAGCTTGGCCATTGAGCCGTCCGGCGATTACTTCGCTCGCGTCACCATGACCGACGGTGCGACAGCAGACACCAGCGGACCTCAATCCAGGTACATCCTGGATGCACTGATTACCGATGCGGACTCGCCAGTGGTCGTGGCCGTCGACGGGATCCCAGATGACGGCTCAGCGACTGGCGACTTGATCTATGACTTTAGCGTGCAGTTCGACGAGGACCTTTCACCGTCATCGGTCGTCGATCCAAACGCCTTCTCGTTGATCGAAGCCGGCGCCGATCAATCGTTTGGAACGTCAGACGATGTGACGTTCAGCCTTCAAGTCGAACCAGCGTACTCCAGCGGCCGCGACGTGAATCTCGTCGTCACCGACGGGCCCCTGAACCAAGGCCAATACCAGTTGACGATCAGTGGCATCGTTACAGACGTCGCAGGAAACACACTGGACGGAGACGGCGACGGGACGGGGGGCGATTCGTTGCAAACCCACTTTGAGGTCGACTTTCCGGGCGACATTCAGTTCGCCTTCGAAGGTCCGTCGCTGCTGAACAACGACCAAGCCGGAGCGGTCGAGATCATCCTCAGCGAAGACCCTGCGGGAAGCGGGCTGCGAAATGGTTTTGGCCTGGGATCGATCGATCCGGCCATCTACCGCGACAACTGGAACGACCAGGACTGGTGGAGTTTCCAGGCAGCGGCAGGCGACTTGGTGTGGGTTGAGGTGGGAACCCCAGATAGCCCTCTCGATCCTTACGTCGAGCTGCGCAACTCGGCAGGCAACGTCTTGGCCAGTGACGATAGCGGTGGTTCCGACGGCGACTCGCTCACCAGCGCGCACCGCATTCCCGCGGACGGTACGTACTACGTTCGCGTCGGCAAGAATTTCTGGACGACAACACCAGGACGTTATCTCGTGCGCGTATCGGCCGCCACGAACATGCAGGTCGAAGAGGACCGCGGCTATCGCAATGACAACACGAACAATGCCCAAGTGATTCAGTGGCAGCTAGCTGCGGACAATCGATCCGGCCGAGTGACCGGGTCAGTAATGGCCCCCGAAGGTAGCAACCAGGATGAGGATCATTTTGATTTGGGCTACCTGAACGCCGGCAACACCGTCGAGTTGACGGTTGATTTGCCGAGCTACAGTCAGCTACCCGCCCTCCTGCAGATCATCGATTCAAGCGGCACCGTGATCGCCGACGACGACTTGGCAGAGGATCGATTCAGCGGAACGATCCCCAGCGACGGCAAGTACTTCGCCCGCGTCAGCAGCGCCTATTGGGTCCACGACCAACTTCGCTACCAATTCACAGCCTCGTCAACCTGGGCGGCGGCGGAAGGTGCCGCTATCGCCTCGGGTGGCCACCTGGCAACGATCCCCGACCATGACACTCAGACTTACGTCTACGGCACGTTCAGTGGCTTCGGCGACCTGTGGATTGGCCTCAACGACGCTACGTCCGAAGGGGTGTTTCAATGGGCCGATGGCTCTCCGGTTGACTACACCAACTGGAGTGCCAGCGAACCGAATGGTGGTGATGGATCAGACGGTGTCTTTCTCAACAACAGCGACGGCAAGTGGTTCGATCAAAGCAATGGTTCGTCACTTCGAGGCCTGTACACGACCACTGACAGCGAAGGAAGACTATCCGCCGGGCCAGGCTTTTTGGCCCAGTACGTATTGAACGTCGAAGTGGACGATACCGCTGCTCCACAAGTTCGATCGCTGACTCGGTTGCCCGGTGAACTGCAGACGTCCGCTGTGGCTCCCGA
>JBCCUO010000011.1:0-15941 GCA_039196805.1 Planctomycetota bacterium
CAGCTGTGGAGCAAGCAGCTTGCGACTTGGCACTTCTGGCTGGGAACGCTGGGCATTCTGGCTTACATCTTGCCAATTTACGCTGCAGGAATCACGCAGGGCTTGATGTGGCGAGCAATCGATGCTGAGACCGGACAGTTGGCTTACCCCGACTTTGTCGAAACCGTTCAGTCGATCGTGCCTTTGTGGTGGTTCCGTGTGCTTGGTGGCGGCATGTTCGTCGCCGGCGTAGCGATCATGGCGGTGAACTACGTGATGACGTGGCGTATGCGGCCAGCCAAGTACGAGGTACCGGTTCACAACGCGTTACCACTGTCGGCTCAGACCGTGACCGATCACGCTCCGCCCGAAACGAAACTGAAGGATGCACCGGTTCTGGAAGTGGGCAAGAAGCTTGATGTTTGGCGTCAGATGGGATGGCACCGCCGCTGGGAGCGTCTGCCAGTCAAGTTCACAGTGCTGGTGATCATCGCGGTCGTTGCGGCCAGCCTGTTCGAGATCATTCCCACCTTCTTGATTCGCAGCAACGTTCCGACCATTTCCAGCGTTCAACCTTACACACCGCTGGAGTTGGCCGGTCGCGACATCTACGTCTCGGAAGGTTGCTACAACTGCCACAGCCAAATGATTCGACCGATGATTGCCGAAACCAAACGCTACGGGGAATACAGCAAACCGGGCGAGTTCATTTACGATCACCCGTTCCAATGGGGCAGCCGTCGAATCGGTCCCGATGTGGCCCGCGAAGGTGGAAAGCAGAGCAGTCTGTGGCACTGGATTCACTTCGAGAATCCAGGGCTCGTCTCGCCAGGAAGCGTCATGCCGTCGTACAAGCACTTGCTGTCGACCGAGATCGATTTCAAGAAGGTGACCGACCGCGTCTGGGCAGCACAAAAGCTGGGTGCCGAGTATCCGTTTGAGCTGGAAGAGTCACCCGAGATGGCTCGCATTCAGGCGGAAGTGGTAGCTGCGGAAATCGTGTCTCAGGGTGGCCCGGTATCTGTGCCACGAGCGGGCAAGGAACCTCTGTTGGTATTGGATTCGCAGGCGGTGGCATTGATCGCGTACCTGCAACGGCTTGGCGTCGATGCGTTCAAACCCCCGCCAACTGAAACCCCAACCGAACCAGCAGCTGGCGACGCCGCACCGGAAGAGTCAGGGGCCAACGAAGTCGCTGATCAGATCGCCCCAGATTCGATGCCGCTGACTCGTGCGACGCCGCCTCCATCACAGCCGTTGGCGTTGAATCGCTGACGCCATGCTGCGGTTCTCCGTTTAAGACGTCCGAAATTCCTTTCTTGACAACCCTTTGACCTCCGATGCTGAAAGACTTGCTCAGAGCCATCGACTACAGCGCTTGTGCCGAAGTGGCTTTGGTGTTGTTTTGCGTCGCGTTCGCGTTGATGACCTACGCGGTGCTGCGGCTGAAGCCGTCAACCAGCGAGCGTTACGCCTCGATTCCCCTCAGTGATGAAGTGAAGGACCCACGCCATGAATCATGATCCTTCGACGAACCCGACCGACGCGGTGGCGGACGCCTTCGCGGGGGACGCTACCGACGAGTTGCTCGGACACAGCTACGACGGGATCCAGGAATTTGATAACCCGCTTCCCGGTTGGTGGAAATGGTTGTTCGTGGCGACCATCCTGTTCGCGTTTCCGTACTTTGTGTACTTCCATGGCGGCGCTGAGGGCCGCACGCTGGATGATCGTTTGGCTGCCGCCCAAGCTGCCGATGCCAAGCTGCGTTTCGCCGAGATCGGGGAACTGAAAGGCGACGAGGCCACCTTGGTGCGGTACATGAATGAACCCTCTTGGTTGAACATCGGCAAAAGCGTCTTCCGCAGCAATTGTGTCTCCTGCCACGGTGCGGGCGGCATCGGACTGGTTGGTCCTAACCTGACGGATGAAGCGTTCAAAAACGTTCGCAAGATCGAGGACGTCTATACCGTCATCAACAAAGGAGCAGGCGGCGGCGCCATGCCCGCTTGGAACACGCGGCTGGCAAACAATGAACAGGTGCTGGTGGCCGCCTACGTCGCCAGTCTGCGGGGAACCGACACCGGCAACAGCCCTCGGCCAGCCGAAGGGAATGCGATCGAGCCGTGGCCTGAGTACACGCCGCCTGCCGAACCCGAGGCGGGATCGGAGTCGGCCGCGGAAGCGGAGACGACCGAAACCAAGTTGTAGGCTCGGAGCGGAATGGCTGCCCGAGCGTTTGGACCTTCAGCCCGAAAGGGGGCAAATGATGAACGTCAACACAAACGACTCGGCCTCGGCCGGCGGTTGCGGCAGCTGTGCCAACTGCTCTTGCTCGGGCGACGAAGCATCCAGCCAATTGCCAGTGCTTTCGGTCCGTCCAGTTGATTCCGCCAAGCCGCGGGAAACCCCTGGACCCGCTGATGATTCGGCTGGCGCGACCACCGCGTCGCCATCGTCCGCGTCGGCCGTCTTGCCTCCGCAAGAGCATGTGCTCAGCACCCTCGAGCAGGATGGCAGCCGTCGATGGCTTCGTCCGATGCTGGCCAAAGGCCCGCTTTGGAGACGTCGCAGATACCTGGGCTTCGCCCTGATTGCATTCTTTGTGGTGCTGCCCCATTTGCGAATCGGTGGACGACCGGTCGTGTTGTTGGACATTGCTGCCCGAGAGTTCACCTTCGTGGGGCACACGTTTCTGCCCACCGACACGATGTTGCTGGCACTGGCAATGATCGGCGTCTTTGTGTCGATCGCCTTTCTAACTGCGGTCGGTGGGCGGCTGTGGTGCGGTTGGGCGTGTCCGCAAACGGTCTACATGGAGTTCGTGTTTCGCCCGATCGATCGCTTCTTTGAAGGCACGATCGGCCGCGGGGGAAAGGCTCGCAATCCGACGTCCGTGCCAATGCGGGCGCTACGGTTAGGCGTCTACTTCGTCCTATCGGCGGCGCTTGCCAACACGTTCTTGGCGTACTTCGTCGGCACGGAACGGCTTTGGGTTTGGATGCGGTCGTCACCGATCCAGCATCCCGCAGCCTTCTTTGTGATGGCGGGCACCACCATCGCGATGCTGTTCGACTTTCTGTTCTTTCGCGAACAACTGTGTTTGATCGCGTGCCCCTATGGTCGTTTTCAGTCGGTGATGCTCGACCGCAAGAGTCTGATTGTCGGCTACGACGTCAACCGAGGCGAGCCACGAGGCAAGATGCGGAAAAAGAAGGTCGAAGCGGAGTCATCCCCGAAAGGGGACTGCATCGACTGCCACAAGTGCGTGGCCGTCTGTCCAACAGGGATTGACATTCGCAAAGGGCTGCAGATGGAGTGCATCAATTGCACTCAGTGCATCGATGTTTGCAACGAGGTGATGGAAAAGATCGGACGTGCCCCCAACCTGATCGGCTTCACATCACAGGATCAGCTGGCTGGCAAGTCAAGTAGCTGGCTGCGACCCAGGACCATCCTCTACCCCTTGGTTCTGTGCGGCATCGCGATCGCGTTCGGCCTTGTGCTCAGCAGCAAGTACGCTTTTGATGCCCGACCGCTGCGCGCTCTGGGGAATCCCTACACGCGACTGGAAAGCGGTCGCCTGCAGAACTCGCTCAAGCTTCGTTTGGTCAATCGTTCCGGTCAGCGCCAGACCTATGTCGCAGCGCTGTCAAGTCCGTCGGTCGCATCGCTAACCGTGCTGGATGACTCAGCAATGACCTTGGAACCTGGCGGGACGGTGATTGTGCCCCTCTCGATCGATTTCCCCCCCAGCTTGACGCAGGGAATTGGGTCGGTGCAGGCGGAAGTCCAGCTTGCCGATCAATCAGGCAACGAACGCGTTGTCAACTTCCGATTACTTGGCCCCCGATGATACCTGGCACTCGATAGATGATCACGTTCATGGCAACGGCAACACTCAGTAGCTCGGAACCTTCGCGATGGCAAAAGCGTCGTGCCGCATGGTTTTGGGGAAGCTTGATCATTGGGTTGCTTTCTACCCAAGTGATCATCGGATTTGGCAGCATCTACATCGCCCTGGGCGATCCCTCGGTCGCGGTGGTGCCGGACTACCACGAGAAAGCGCTGTTGTGGGATCAACACCGGGAAGCTCGCATCGCCAGCCAGTCGCTGGGATGGACCGTGACGACTCGCATCGGTCGGTCGGCGGATTTGCGCGGTGACCGGAGTGTCGTCGTGCTATTGTCCGGCCGCGACGGTATACCGATCGAAGCATCAGAGGTTTCGCTGCGGTACTACCACCACGCACGCGGCAACGACGTGAAGACATGCGTCTTGCAGCCTCAGGGGGCGGGGACCTACTTGGCGCAGACGCCCATGCGCCGTGATGGCATTTGGCAGATGCTGTTGACCGTCAAGGGTGATGCCGTCCTGTCTGCCTTTCGCGAGTCCGGAGACGCAAGCGCGTCGCAGTACGTGCAGGACCAATCCGTGCGGATCGGACCTGGTAGCGACGAGGCCACACGATGGAAACGCTAACGACACCGCACTACTTGTTGGCCGTGCTGGTGGCCAGTGTGATGGGCAGTTTGCACTGCGTTGGCATGTGTGGCCCGTTCGCCCTCTGGGCAAGCGGTGCCGCCGCGAACCAGTCCGGTGTGGTATCCAAGTTGACGCTGTATCACCTTGGTCGCTTGATCACGTACACGGTGGCCGCCACGCTTGTGGGGGTGATCGGAATGCTGCTGACCTCAGGCGGCAGCTTGTTGGGCTGGCAATCGTTGGCCGCGCGAGTCGCGGGTGCGGCAATGATGGTCATTGCGATCGTCAAGCTGGCGCGATGGTTGCGCGGAAAACGCTGGCGTGGCCACGAAAACGTCAGTGCCTCACTGCAGTCGAACGAGATCGCCAGCCCACCTGTTTCTGACCGGCGAAGTTTCCGTCCGGGACAATGGATCACCCAGGCGGTCGGATCGGCCCGACCGATGCTGAAGAAAATCCCTGAGCCAATTCGGCCGCTGTTTGCCGGTTCGCTTACGACACTCCTTCCTTGCGGCTGGTTGTACGTCTTCCTGTTGGTGGCGGCGGGCACCGGTTCGGTGGCCACTTCCATTGCCGTCATGGCCTCGTTTTGGCTGGGCACGATTCCGGCGCTGACAACCTTGGCGCTGGGGGCACTGCGGTTGACGCCGGTTCTGCGACCGGCGCTACCGGTAATTGGTGCTGGGCTGTTGTTCTTCACGGGTCTTTACACCGCGACGGGTCGCGCCTCCGCGGACTTGACGCAATTGAATCAGCCTGTTGCATCAGAGCCAGTGCCGGAAGCCGCGGCGACCGCTGCGACTTGTCCTCACTGTGTTGCGGCGGGCCTGGAGTCGACAGGCGCGGCGACGGCTGAACCGATGAGTCTGGAGTCGTTGAAGCAGATCACCGAACAACCGCTCCCCTGCTGTGCCGATGACGACTGAGCCGTGGGCGGCGACCGATACGCGCGACTGCGCCCATTGCGGACTTCCTTCTCCGCGCCCCGATTCGCCCGATCAACTCGCATTCTGCTGCTCCGGTTGCCGTGGGGCCTATGAACTGATTCACGGCTGGGGGTTGCAGGATTACTACAAGATTCGCGACACGGTGGCTGCAGGTGGCAGTGAGCCGGTCTCGCCCAACAGCGATTTCGACGCCTTTGATCAGCCCGAGTTTTTGGGCCGCAGTGAACCTCAAGGCCTTGCATCTGGGCTGTTGCAGTGTCGCCTGGCGGTCGGTGGATTGCATTGTGGGGCATGCAGTTGGTTGATCGAGCGGTCGTCGCAGCTGCACCCGGGCTGGAAACAGGCCCGAGTCCATCTGGGCGACCACACGATCCAGATCACGTTTGATCCACAGATGACCCGGCTCAGCGCGATTGCGGCAACGCTATCACGCCTTGGCTATCGATTGATGCCACTAAGCGATGTGGATCAAGCCGATCGCTACGCGGCGGAGAATCGGTCTCTTCTGGTTTCGATTGCCGTGGCCGGTTTCTGCGCGGCCAACGCGATGTGGATCGCGGTGGCACTCTACGCGGGCGACTTCAGTGGAATTGCCACGCAGCATGCCGGCATCCTTCGCTGGGCGGGCGCAAGCTTGGCGGTTGTTTCGGTGATTGGCCCTGGACGCAGCTTCTTTCGCGGCGCGTGGGCATCCGTTCGACTTCGCACGCCTCACATGGACTTGCCGGTCACCCTGGGACTATCTGCCGGGGTGATCGCCGCGGTGATCGTTGCTGCGGTGGGGGCGGGTGAAACGTACTTCGATTCGGTAACGACTCTGGTCTTCTTCCTGCTGATCGGGCGGTGGGTGCAGTTTCGTCAACAGCGCAAGGCCCATGAATCAGTGGCGCTGATGATGCGTCTGACGCCTGCGACCGCATCAAAGTTGGGTGGTGACGGGGAGACGTTTGCGGTGTCCGCTGATTCACTGGACATTGGAGACCTGATCCGCGTTCGGGCGGGCGAAACCATTGCGGCGGACGGCGTGATTCACACCGGCCATTCGATGGTAGATCGATCACTGGTCACGGGTGAGAGCATGCCCATCCCCCTTGGGCCAGGAGACAAGGTCGAAGCGGGCTGCGGGAACGTGGAAAGTGTCATCGACGTTCGCGTCGAGGCAACTGGGCTTGAAACCAGGGTCGGCAAGCTAATGCAATTGATCGAAGAGGCGGCGACACGGCGAACACCGATTGTGCAGCAAGCAGACAAGATCGGCGGGATCTTCGTCGTCACCGTGATCGCCCTTGCAGTCCTGACATTCATCTGGTGGCGGACGGATTTAGCCGCGGCGCTGAATCACAGCGTTGCGTTGTTGATTGTTGCGTGTCCATGCGCGCTCGCGCTCGCAACACCGTTGGCCATCGCCGTGGCGCTGGGACGAAGCGCGCGGCGCGGGATCTTGATTCGTGGCGGCGATGTCTTTGAGCGGATGGCGAAGCCGGGAACGATCTGGTTCGACAAAACAGGCACGCTGACTACGGGGATGATGACGGTCACCGACTGGACCGGTGACGATCGCGCGCTTGCGCTCGCCGCATCCGTCGAAGCCGAAAGCACGCATCCGCTGGCACAAGCTGTCCTGCGGTACGCGAAGTCGCGACGGTTGAAACTTCCTGTTGCACTGGAGGTGGTGAGCAAGCCTGGCGGAGGCGTTCGAGGGTTGGTGGACAATCACCAAGTGATGGTGGGCAATGCAAATTGGATGTCGGAGTCCGGCATGGACGTTGCACCAGCTTGGCTTGATCGCGTCCGTTCGGCTGCCGATGAGGGCTCCACTGCCCTCTTGGTCTCTGTCGACGACCAGGTGGTCGCAAGCCTTTCGATCGCCGACTCGTTACGCAGCGAATCGGCGGGGTTGGTGCAACGGCTCAAGCAGTTGGGCTGGCAGGTCGGAATGCTCTCGGGTGATCACCCGGGAACCGCGCGGTCGGTTGCCAGGCAGTTGGGGATCGAGCCAGCAATGACGCACGGCGGCATGACCCCCGAGCAGAAACTCGATCAGACTCGTCAAAGCGTCGATCGAGCGCAAGATGGCGGACCGAAAACGTGCGTCGTCATGGTGGGTGACGGAATCAACGACGCCGCGGCGCTGGCCGCGGCCGATGTAGGAATCGCGGTTCGCGGAGGAGCATCGGCTAGCCTTGAGGCGGCGCCGGTTTTTTTGTCGGGGCAGAAGCTATCGCACATCAGCCTACTCAGTGAGGCGGCCCAGCGGACCGTTCGCACAATTCACTGGACCTTCGCGCTGTCGCTGGCCTACAACGTTCTGGCCGCCATCTTGGCGATGACCGGATTGATTTCACCGTTGATCGCGGCCATTCTGATGCCGGTCAGTTCGCTGACCGTCGTTTCCTTGGTGTTGGCCATCCCCACCTTTCCGCCGGGTCGATCATGAGCGTGATGTTTGTCGCCTTGCCGATTGCGCTGGCCATGGGAGCGGCCGGGCTGATCGCCTGCATCTACTGCATTCGTGGAGGTCAGTTCGATGACCTCGAATCGCCACCGGTACGCATGCTGATCGACGACGATCCGGCCAGATCCGCGAACGCCAAGGTGACCGATCGTGACACATCGGGGGACGAAAGTGGCTCGGAGCTCGTTGCCGGTAGAATCGTGGACGAGCCAAACACGTAGCGGAACTGGCGTCGAGTCTCGGAGATCGTCGACAGATCACGCCGTCATCCCGAGCCGCCTTCGCACTGCGAAGCGTTTCAGCGCGGTGATGCCACCACTCCGCGGTTTTGGGGTGTTGGTTGTCACGAACCTGGGACTGCGTCCCAGCCTGCCGAAAACCACCGCTTCGCGGTTTTTGAGCCGGAGAGTCTCGCCTTCGGAGAAGGCTGACTACGTAAGTGGGCACCGCTCCGCGGTTGAGGGTACCACGGACTGCGCGGGTGGCGAGTGAAGGACGCTCGACTGACAAACCGCAACGCCAAGCGAGTACGATATTGGCTGTGGCCCTCCCAACTCTCCCGCTAATTCCATAGGTCTCGTCGTGTTGTTCGTCCGTTCGCCTTTCCTCGTGGTCACAGTCCTGCTGGCAGGGCTACTGACTGCTCGCGTTTCTGTGTCGGCTGCCGAGAAACCCAATTTTGTGATCATCTTCGCGGATGACCAGGGCTATGGAGACCTCGGATGCTTTGGGTCGACGAAGATCAAGACGCCAAATATCGATCGGATGGCGGCGGAAGGCCGTCGCTTTACCAACTTCATGGTCGCTTCGCCGGTGTGCACACCTTCGCGGGCGGCACTGCTGACCGGCTGCTACCCCAAACGAGTCGGCTTGCACCAGCACGTCCTTTTTCCACAGTCCAACAAGGGACTGAATCCAAGCGAACACACGATCGCTGATCATTTGAAGGACCAGGGCTACGCGACCGCTTGTTTCGGCAAGTGGCACCTCGGTCACCATCCGGAGACACTGCCACAACAGAACGGTTTCGATACGTATCTGGGCATTCCGTACTCGAATGACATGAACCACCCCGACAACAAAGGCAAGCCACGCGTGCCGTCGGATGAGCTGTGGAAGGACCAAGAATCGGCGATCACTCATTGGAATACACCGTTGATGGAGAATGAGCAGATTGTCGAACTGCCGGTCGACCAACGTACTGTTACCCGCCGATACACCGATCGCGCGGTCGACTTCATCAAAGAGAACAAGGATGGACCGTTCTTCCTTTACCTCCCACACTCGATGCCGCACATTCCACTGTACGTGCCTGCCGACGTCTACGACCCCAATCCGCAGAACGCCTACACCTGCGTGATCGAGCACGTTGATGCGGAAGTCGGCCGAGTGATGGATACCATTCGCGAACTCGGTCTTTCGGACAACACCTACGTCATCTACACATCGGACAATGGGCCTTGGCTACAGTTCAAGAATCACGGAGGTTCGGCGGGCCCGCTACGAGCGGGCAAGGGAACGACGTTTGAAGGCGGTCAGCGAGTTCCCTGCGTGATGTGGGGACCGGGGCGCATCCCCGCTGGGACCGAGTGCGATCAGTTGATGGGCACGATTGACGTGCTACCCACCATCGCCGCGATCACCGGGACGCCACTTCCCAAGGGCGCTCGCATCGACGGCTTGGACGCGTCCGGTTTGCTTGACGGAACTTCGGAGGCATCTCCCCGCAACGAATTCGTCCACTACACGTCGCGAGGAAAGCTGGAGGGGCTTCGTCAAGGGAAATGGAAACTGCTGGTGAAGGCCAAGCCGGTGCCTAAGAATGCAAAACGAAATCAAAAGGCACAGGCTGCACCTGAGGTCTTGCTGTTCGACCTTTCGAACGACATCGGCGAGCAAACGAATCTGGCGGATCAACAGCCAGAGGTGGTCGCCAAGTTGAGAGCTCGGATGGAGGAACTCGACGCCGAAATCGAAGCGAATGCTCGTGAGCCATGGCGGAAGGGCTGATTCGGCCGGAGGAGCAGGTATCCAGACCGGGACACAAGAACTAAAGCGAGCGGCGAAGGACTGATAGAACGTTGAGCGACACAATTCTCATAACGACCGAATCGTTGAGTATTCCTTGCGTTGACGGGTTAGTTGGTTGAGAACGTTCGTTTACCTGTATTTGTTTGCTGCCGCCTTTGCGTTCTGCTGGGCAACAAGTCGATTCGGCGTGCATCATGCCTCAGGCCTGATGCTGATCCTCGCGCTGCCATTTCTCGTTGCCGCCAGAATCACACTCTCTCCCAAACGCACGACGACACGTCAGCTTGGATATCTCGCTTCCGTCACGTTCATAGTCGTGCTGGGTGCGGGATTCGTGATCTCCGAATGGATACTGCGAGGTCCGCCCGATTTAACAAGCCCGGATTATCGCGCAGCTGAGCAATACATTGAATCGCAACCCGATTTCGTGCGCGTCAACATCACCCACTCTCGTGGACGATTCAAATCGGACGCTGATGAGATCGTATTGGCAGGCACAGCTCCGTCGCGGAAGGCGATCAATCGCTTGGATCGGGCCATGGAGCGACTTGTCAGCACCGACACGGTTCGCAACGAAGTGCAGGTAAAGTACTTCAGCCAGTGAGTTACTGCTGCTGACGAGTCGGTGTTGATTGGCCGCGCGGGACGCGACAAGATCATGAGGGTATGCCGAGAATCGGAATCCCAGCTGCACCCTTCACGATCAGAGTGCCGAACCTTGATCGCACATTCCTAGAACTCCGCGACCCAGTCGCGTTTTAGTTGTTCGAGGCGGCTGAGCACATCCGTATGCCGCGCTGCCAGGTTGTTCTGTTCACCGGGGTCTTGGCGCAGATTGATCAAGAAACGCTTCTCTTTGAGTCGACCTCCGTTGATCTGTTCGGGCTGGGGCAAGCTGGTGTCTCGCGGGTTGCCGATCAGTTTCCAATCTCCGTCGCGAACCGCCCATTGCGGCTGATCGCCTGCACCAAACTGCCAATAGAAGCGCTCGCGGGGTGCCGACGCGTTGCCGGTCAGCACGTCAACCATCGAAACGCCGTCTAGTTTCACCGATGGCGTATCGACACCGCATAGCTCGGTGAGCGTCGGCAGCCAATCACAAGCGGTCATGAACTGGTTGCGCGATTGCCCCTTGGGCAGCACGCTTGGATAGCGTGCGACCGCAGGCACTCGGATGCCGCCTTCAAAGACTGAGAACTTGGCGCCGCGATAGGGCCCTGCATCTCCGCCGCCGCCGAACGCGCGGATTTCGGTACTGTGTCCGTGATCGGGCTGATAAATCACGATGGTATTGTCCGTCAGTCCACGTTCATCCAAGTGATCCAGCACCTGGCCGATGTACATGTCCATCGTCGAGGTGAACGCGCAGTACTCGCGGCGCGGCGTCGGAAGATCCTTATAGCGGTCCAGCCACTGCGGCGTCCCCTGATAGGGATAGTGAGGTGCGTTGAACGCCCAGTACAGCAGCCAGGGCTGATCCGATTCCTGATCCATGAATCGCTTGCACCGGTCGACCATCAGTTCAGGCAAGTAGCTTCCCGGATGATGCACTTCGGTGCCGTTGTCCCAGAGGTCATGACGGTTCGGTCCCGACCAGAAGAAGAAGTGCGAGTAATTGTCGATGCAGCCACCCAGGTGGCCAAACCAGTTGTCAAACCCCTGACCGGCAGGATTCCGATCGGAGCTCTTTCCAAGGTGCCATTTGCCGACCAGCCCCGTGCGATATCCAGCATCGCGAAAGACCTCTCCGATGGTGATTTCGTCTGCGTCCAAGTCCCCGTTGCCTGGCTGCCCTGCTCTTGCCGGAAATCGACCGGTCAGTAACCCCACACGACTGGCAGAACACACCGGTGCAGCGGAGTACATCTGTGTGAGCTTCAGCCCTTCGGCCGCCAGTCGATCCATGTTGGGCGTTTCCAAGTCGGTGGATCCGAAGCAACCCATGTCGACTGCACCTTGATCGTCACCGTAGATAATCAGCACATTGGGGCGTTTGGCGACCGCCGGGATCGCAAGGAAAGCCACGCAAATGAGGCTGGTAACCATGCGGCTAGAATGAAGCATCGAAGACGACTTTGAGCTTGAGAGAGGAAGGAAACGCAGGAGCAGGCAGGATGCGGCCGGTCATTTCCCTGATCCGCTAACCACAAAATAGATTGCGACACCCGCCAGTGCGACCGCTACGAATGTCTGGAATCCGTTGGTCGACAATCGGCGGCTGAAAAGCGCCCCCAACTGGATCCCCAGCACGGCCATCGGGGCCAACAGTGCCGCCTGGCCAACGCGGTCCCAGTCCAGGAATCCTCGTGCTGCCAATCCGGTCACCTTGTACACGGAAACCACCAGCAAGAACTGATTCACAAACGCCTTGAATCGTGCCTGGCCAAACCCTTGGTGCAGTGCGAAAGCCGCGACTGGTGGCCCCGCGATGCTGACCGCACCGGCCAAGAAGCCCGCCAGACCTCCGGCGACCCAGGGTGCGAATCCCAATTCGGTAGGTGGGGATTGCTCTGCGTGGACTTCTGGCTTCAATCCTTCCGACGACACCGTCTGGTTCGTCTTGGTTTGGATCGGTTGGGCTCTCGATGCGGCGACCTTGCGATTGCGAAAGTTCATCCAGACCATTCCTAGAATGGTCAAGCCTGTTCCGCGGATCAACCAATCCGCCGACAACCACTCGAAGGCCAACAGTCCCAGTGGCAAACAGATTGCCGCGGCCAATAAAGCTCGCCACAGCGAGTCCCAGTCGGCGCCTTCCCGGTAGGCCCACGTTGCCATCATCAGCACCGGGACACTGGCCGTTGAGATCACCACGTGGGACTGCTGAACGTCGATCACCAAAGGCAACAACGTGATCGCCACGATGCCGAAACCAAAACCGATCGCACTGTGAATGAATCCTGCTGTCAGCGCAATGACGCCAATGGCGACTAGCAGTCCGATCTGGTCGGCCGACATCAACTCTCGATCAGATCTCGTTCGCGGGTCTCAGGAAGCGTCATCATGACGACAATCCCGAGCAAGAACAGCAGGGACAAACCAGTCACCGCGTACTCCAGCGGTACGTCATCGCGGCCCTTGAGCCATCCCGAAAGTAAGAGGGCTGGTACCGCCAGTAGCCGTCCCCCGTTGAAACAGAAACTCGCTCCGGTCGCGCGAATATGCGTTGGGAACAGCTCGGGAAAGTAGATCGCGTAGCCCGAGTGCATGCCCAATGTCAAAAAACCGAAGACGGGAAGAAGGCAGAGAATCTGCCAATAACTTTGCGGCACGAAACAGACGACCGGAACGATCAGGAGCCCAAGCAGATGGAAGGCGATGAACGTGGGCTTGCGTCCGAACTTGGCGCAAAGGGGGCCAAACGACAGCAGCCCCACGCCTCCGCCGGCGGCTTGAACGATGCCATAGGCAAACTTGCTTTTGCCGCCGGCGGACTCCCGGCTGTCTCCCAATGACAGCAACAACTCCCGAACCAGGTCCTGGCCCGCAACGGTCACCGACCAAAACGTGGCGAGTCCAACGGCCGCCAACAGCATGCCGCGAATGGCCAGCCCATTCCAGCGAGGATTCAAGAGCAAGTCGCGAAAGCTACCGGACTGCGATTGCTCGACGGAGGAACGCGTCGCCTGCCAGCGCTCCGGTTCACGTACAGAGACTCGGACCCAGACGATCAGCAGCGCCGGCAAGACGCCCAGCAGGTACGCGTAGCGCCAGTTCACTCCGACCGCGATTCCAGCCAGCGCGGCCAGCCAGGTGCCTAGGATGCTGGAGGCGTGAAAGATCCCGGAAGCTTGCGCGCGAGCCCGTTTCGGAAACACCTCCGCAACCAGGCTGGCCGCCACCGCCCACTCGCCGCCGATCCCCAATGCCACCAGGAATCTCAAGACTCCGATCACATAGATATCGTTCGCAAAGTAGGTCAGCCCCGAGAACACAGAGTACATCAAGATCGTCGCGATCATGATCGGCGCGCGTCCGAAGCGATCGGCCAGCGAACCGAACAACAGCCCACCGATCGTTCCTCCGGCCAGGAATATCGCGAGGAATACATCACCCCATGACTTCGCTGCCGCTTGGTCACCCTCCAACACTTCCAGCAACATGTCGTTGCGTGTGATATTGAAGATTTGGCCCTCGTAGACGTCGAACACCCATCCGGCGCAAGCGATGATCAGGATCAGCCATTGGTATCGCGTGACACCCCGGTACCAAGGTCCCGGAGCGGTGTCGGTCGCTTCTCCTGTCGACGATGGACGATAAGGATCTGAATCACTCATGCGGACGATGACGCTCCCTGGAACGCGTGGGTCCGCATCTCCGCCAGGGACGCCAACACCTTTCGCGTCCCCGTGAAGGGGCGACGCGCGTGCATCGCCACCGTGTTGTCCAGCAATACGATGTCGGTAGCCTGCCAAGGATGGTCATACGCCAGCTCCTCGGCCAAGCGGACCGCCACGTTGACGGCATCGCCATCCAGCTTGGAACCGTCGCCGTGCCGAATCGCTTCCGATGGGTCATTCCGCTCATCCTTCCAGCCGCAATACGCAGCAATCAACTGATTGAAGAACGTCTTGCGACCATCATCCAGTTCCATCACGGCGGGTAGCTGCGGTGTGGTTGCCTTCAAGCACTGTCCGTCTAGCCACTCGAACGAATAACCCAGCTGCGACAGACGCGTTTCTGCCTGGTCGGCCGTCGTCACACCCAGTGTGCTCCGCCAACTTCGCCCCATGCCTGACTGTGGATCATCATGCCCCGGCATCACGTTGGTGTACCGCAAACCCAACTGTTCGCACTTGGTTGCGAAGGCGGGGCACTGTTCGCTAAGCCGTTCATACAACACATCGCTGCGACAAAGGGGCGTCGCACCGCCCGATTCCGGAGCGATCTCGCAGTAGAAGAGGATGTACTTGGGGTAGAGAGGCGTTTGAGCCATTTCGTGGTGAAAGAAGATCTGCACCTCGGGGGGCGCTTCGTTGGCCGAAAACACCCGCGGCGTCCGGTTGATCCGCACGGCGTTGGACAACGATTGATCGTACTGAAAATTCTCGATGTCCAACGCGGTCACGACCCGATCGAAGTCCTCGGCTGTCGGCGCGGGGAAGCCTCGCAACGCCACCGCTCCGTGAGTGGTCGCCAACTCCAGCAACCGATGTCGTTGGTCATGGGCCCACTGGCAGGTTTGTGCCAGCGTGACTGCCTGGTCTTCGCACGCGTATGCAAAAGGAAAAACGGTGTCGTCAAAGGTCTGTTGGTCTTCGATCGCGACAGAATGGATTCCGGCGGGTGTCGACACGGCAGGGACTCCGATCGGCCAAGGAATAGTCGGGGATCATCACCGAAGGATGATCACTGCCGCAAGCTTATCCGTAGTCGGCTACGCAGTGTTGCTGAGTCCGCCAACGAGTTGCTGGCCACTGAGGGATGCCGAGAAGTTCACAAAGTAGCCCGCCTTCTCCGATGGCCGGGCTTGATAGCGGTTGGCCAGCCGCCGGCCGGTCCGCTGCGCGGTGGGAGGTCGGCTCGGATCACGGAGTAAGCGGTCGACACTAAGCCCACTCCGCGGGCATCGGCTACGATTTCGGTCACACTGGTACTCTCCTCTACCCAGGCGGATTCATCGATGAGCAACATCACACGCAGAACCTTTCTTGCTCGATCCACAACGGCGGTGGCGGCGACCAGCGTCGCCTATCACGCCCGCGGCCAGGACTTGGAAAAGAACGATCGCCCAGTCCTGGGCTTGATCGGTGCGGGCTACCAGCCTGATACCAAGCGCCAAGGACGTGGCATCGCGATCGGGCGTCAGGCGGCGAAACTGGGCGACATTGCCATGATCGCCGAAGTTGATTCGGTTGCGTCCGACTACGCGAACCGGCATGTCGCGGAAGGCAAAGCCAACTGCGTCATCGACTATCGAAGCGTCGTGGACAACGATCGGATCGATGCGGTGTTGATCGGCACGCCGGACCATTGGCACGCCAAAATCGCGATCGAGGCGATGCGGGCGGGCAAGGATGTGTACTGTGAAAAGCCGGTCGCCG
>JBCCUO010000012.1:0-15522 GCA_039196805.1 Planctomycetota bacterium
CTTTATTCACCGTTTACTCTGTCTTGTTTGTGAACCAAGTATTGAGGGAGTTCTTGTTTTTCTTTGATCGGCAATACCCCAGTCGTGGAAGTCAAGAATCTTCACAACAACCCTCGTGTCAAGATCTTTGCCAAGCTGGAAGGCTCAAACCCCAGCGGAAGCGTCAAGGATCGAGTCGCGCTGTCGCTGATCGAACAGGCGGAAGCGTCCGGCGCACTGACTCACGACAAAATCATCTTGGAATCGACCAGCGGCAACACGGGCATTGGGCTGGCGATGGTCGGAGCCGCCAAGGGATACCAGGTTGTTTTGACGATGTCTTCCGCGATGAGTGAAGAACGCAAAAAGGTCGTCCGCGCTTTCGGTGCGACACTGGTTGAAACGGACCCAACCAAGGGAACCGGAGGAGCGATCGAGGCCGCGCACCAAATGGTCGCCGAAAATCCTGGCAAGTACTGGATGGCGAACCAACATCGCAGCCTTGACAACCCACTCGCCCACTACGAACAGACAGCTGATGAAATCCTCAAGCAAGTCCCCGACGTCACACATTTCGTAGCTGGAATCGGAACGTTCGGGACCCTTCGGGGTGCCGGCGGGCGGCTACGCGAGTCCGCTGGTGCCAAGGTGATCGGCGTCGAGCCGATCCTCGGCCAGTCAATCCAAGGACTGCGCAACATGAACGAGCCCAACCCGCCGCAGCTTTACGACGAATCCTTGTTGGACGAGAAGCTAATGGCCATGGCGGATACAGCCCATTCCACAACTCGCCTGCTTGCCGAAAAAGAGGGGTTATTGGTCGGCATGAGCAGCGGAGCGGCGATGCATGGCGCACTCAGAGTCGCGCAAGAGCTTGATGAGGGTGTCATCGTCGTTCTGTTTCCCGACCGAGGGGAAAAGTATCTCAGCACATCGCTCTTTGACTCACCTGCTGAAAACACTGCTTCGCTTGACGACATCAGCCGGGAGTTTGGGGATCGAGTCGAAGACGACTCCTGGGCATTCGCAATCTGAAAGAGCACGCCAACGTCATCCGTCGGGTCATGGTCGAACAGCAAAGTTGGCTTCGTTCTTCTTCCCCGATCGAGTCCTCAATTAAGTTACTTCCAAACCACCAGCCGAATCATGAACGCAAGAGTCATCTTGGCCACTTCCGCATCCGTAGCCATTGCCGCCTTCACCTTTCTGACGCTTTCCGCTCGCGGCGTGGAAGCTGACGAAAAGAATCCAACCGAAATCGGATTGGTGGATTGGAATCGTGACTTGGATGCAGCGCTAGCCGAAAGTCAGGCCCGTGGCAAACCGGTCTTAGTCCTTTTTCAGGAAGTGCCGGGCTGCGCCGGATGCCAGAAGTTCGGTCGAGAAGTCCTTTCCGAGCCTCTGTTGGTTGAAGCGATCGAAGACCTCTTCGTTCCTGTCGTTGTCTTCAACAATCGATCCAGCGGACCAGACAAAAAAATTCTACAGCGATTCAATGAGCCCGCTTGGAACTACCAAGTCGTTCGTTTCCTGGACAGCAGCGGCAGGGACATCATCGCACGAAAGGAAGGAGTTTGGTCAGTGCACGGTATCGCATCACGGATGATTGAAGCATTGGAGAAGAGCCAACAGAACGTACCGAACTACCTACGCACGGTCGTTGCGACCCATGATCGGTCGGGACAGGCCCAGGTTGCGTTTGCGATGCATTGCTTCTGGACCGGCGAGTACCGACTCGGAGCAATTGATGGTGTGATCGCGACCGAAGCCGGCTGGATCGATGGCCGTGAGGTGACGTTGGTGCGATACGACAGAAACCGACTCGGCATTGAAACCCTCGCCAAGCGGGCAGCCAAAGCTCGATGTGCCGACGTCGTCTACACGCCGGAAGGTCGCGGCCTCGCGGGGCTGACCGGCGGAACGCTTGATGCAAGTTACCGCCCTGCGTCGGAATCGGACCAGAAGCGGCAGATCAACAGCTGGACAGCAATTCGACAGCTTCCCGGAGTCAATGCCATGCAGTTGACAAAGATCAACTCGCTGGCCCCAAAGGATCGGGTCGCGGCACTGAGTTGGCTCAGTCCAAGGCAGCGCGAGCGACTCGCCAAAAAGTAGACCGATTCTGAACGGCTAATTCGTAAGAACTTTGGCCCCGACCACGTCGGATCAATGGATATTCATCAGCAGCACGGACGTGACACAAGTCTGCAAACTCGTTTGGTAGAAATGAAATGAGTAACGACCAGGACGCACTATTGGTTCACCAACTCACCGAACACGGGCTGAGCTGGTCCGAAATTGAACTCGTCATGGCAAGACTAGACGAGTACGAGCGCCGGACCGTTCGTGAATCGGTATTCGACTCCATTGAACGCGGTAGTTTCTCCCTGGACGCAATCATCACGGCGTCAAACGACCAGAATCGCACTGGCCTGGACACCGACTGATCGCGAGTTTTCGACCCAAGGCGTCTCGACACATTCGAATTTGCATAAATCGCGGGTAAGACTCGCCCGCGTTTCCGCGTCTCCTCCGTAGCGATTCGCACTGGATCGCTTCGCACGTTGATCACGGAGAGGCTATCGATGAATCGAAATCTGACGGTCCCGACCCCGCGTTTCCCTGACCGTCGAAACAGGATCGCCAATTTGACAACGGCGGCCGCACTGATTGGGCTCGTTGGGTTTGCGGGTTGTTGGTCGGATCGCTCGGACCACACAGATGACGTGGTCGCAGCGCCCAAGCGGATTAACGAGACCAAGGATGCCGAAACTGGATCGACCTCCGATCGGCCAAGCTCCGCGTCCATGAAGAAGATGGCGATGCCGAGTCCCGACGACATCGTCTTCAAGGATGATGTCGAGTCGAACGTTGAGGCCCCGACTGGATTAGACGGGCTGGTCTTTCTCGACACCGACGGCAAACGTGTGTCGCTGGAGAGTTTCCTCGGCAAGAAGAACGTCGTGCTTGTGTTTACGGAAGGGTTCGGCGGCGGCATGCTGTGTCCGTTCTGTAAAACGCAGACCTCGCGGCTGGTTGCCAACTATGACAAATTCGCCAACCTAGACACGGAGATTCTGGTCGTTTATCCCGGGTCTCGTGATCATTTGGATGAGTTCATCGAAGCCGCGACGAAGACAGAAAAGGCAGAAGTCGATCGCGTCCCTTTCCCCTTGGTGCTGGACGAGGAACTCAGTGCGGTCGGGTACTTCAACATCAAGTCGAACCTGGCTCACCCTTCCACGTTCATCATTGACAAGCGCGGCAACGTCCAACTCGCCTACGTCGGCGCTGACATGACGGCCGATCGCCCATCCATTGCGGCGATCCTGCGTGTGTTGATGTCAGCGAATGCTCACTGAGGATGCTAATGGTGATCCAACAGAGCACAGGCAACCGTTTCGTCGAAGTTGCCATTCAACATGGTCTGCTAGGACAGCACCATGCCGATAAGATTCTGGATCACGCGCGAGACCATGACGTTCAACCATCGGATGCGGCGCTGACACTCTCCATGCTTCAGCTGCACGAAGTTGACGCCATCAACTTGCTATGTGATCCAGAACAGCTGATGCCGGGCTACGAGCTCACCGGCTTGATTGGCTGTGGTGCGGGCGGCATGGTCTTTCGAGCCCACCAGACAGCGCTCGGCCGCGACGTAGCGCTCAAAACGATTCATCAATCGTCAACCAACGCCAAGACGATAGGGCAATCAAGAATCCAACGCGAGTCGCACGCCATCGCCAAGCTACGCCATCCCGGGATTGTCGCAGCCTACGACAGCGGTTTTCATCAGGGCCGGTTTTGCATTGCAATGGAGCTGGTCGATGGAATCAACTTGGCCGACTACATCCACCGCGAATCTTCATTGCCCGAGTCTGTCACGTGGCAGATCGTGCGTCAGGTGGCATCGGCACTCTCAAACGCATCTGCTGCCGGCATCATTCACCGCGACGTCAAGCCCGCCAACTTGCTGCTCTGCGAAACACCGATCGGTATCGATCTGCCGCCCGGCGTGCCGTTCGTCAAAGTCGCCGATTTTGGGCTGGCGTTTACCCACGACGAAGGGACTCAGATCACTGCGACCGGAACCACGTTGGGGACACCCGCCTACGTAGCTCCTGAGCAATTGCAGGACACCCACGTCGATGCTCGCGCCGACATCTATTCGCTTGGCGCGACCGCCTTTCACATGCTGAGCGGAGATGCCCCGTGCGTAGATCAGTCCCCGATGCGAACCATCATGCAGAAGTCGATCGGCGATGATCGTTGGCGCGAAACCTTGCCCGATTGGCTTTCGCCACAAACCGTTTCCCTTTTTCGCGACATGACCGAAGCAAGTCCGGATGCCCGCATTGCAGACCACGCCACACTGATTCAAAGAATCGACGAACTGCTTGATCAGCCGTTCGACGCCGCGGGTAGGGAAGCCTCGAACCCAACCCTCATCTTAGAGCCGAAACCAGACGCGGCATCGCTCAAACGCCGACACATCGTTCCGGCGGCGTTAAGCAGCATGGCGGTCCTGATGACTGTCCTATTGGTCGCCCTAGTCGTTCATCTCTTTGACAAGTCATCGCAGCAGACGATCACCCATACGAGTGCACCTGAACAGGACGTTCGCTGGATGGTTGACGGGTTTCCGCGCCCGCTATTCAACGGTAGCAGTGTTCCCCTGTTTCGACAGTCCGGAAACTGGTCCGTGGGCACAGTCGAAGACGGAGGACGGGTGTTGGTGGGACGTTCAAGTGCCCGAATGACCGTGCCGCTTAGCATGGATCGATCCGGTACGCGGAACGTTCGCCTTCGCCTAGGTCTGCACCTGGAGAACAACAGCGCTGCGGAGTTGAGACTTGCGTTCTCTGATAGCAGTAGTGAACAAGCCTTACTTCGATTTCAAGATGGCGTTGTCGACTTCATCCTGTCCAGCGCGGACGATCGTGAGACCAAGTCGATTCAACTGCCCGGCTCGAGTCACGACGACGCCGCTTTTCAGCGGATCACGATCCAACGTCGCGGCGACCAAGCGGATTTGACGATTAACGGTGAGTTGCTCGGGACGGTGCAGTGCAATCCAACGTCGGAAGCTTCCTTCCAGATTCGGTGTATCAGCGGGGTGGCCAACTTCGCCGACATCGATATCGTCCCCCTGGCCCCAGAAGTCGGCTCCTAGCCGGACTGCGCCTCTATGTATCGGGATAGCATCGGTAAGTCGTTTCCGTCAGTTTGCACACGTCAACTCACGCCCAACCCGAAGCTTCACAGCGTATTGATTGAGTCTCCGCCCGAAGCGCGACGGCGGTTGAGAACGCCGGCGGAGATTTGACGCTACGAGTGGTTCGGTGTGAAGTTGAATTCGACGACGTGTGCCTTCATGCCGATGAATAGGAAGGTCACCGTCATGTTGGCTTTGCCAGCTGGTCCGACGACATCGCCGTGGACGACCAGTTTTTCGTCGTCGCCCGGGTTGGGCTCGTTGGCGCGATGAAACTCTGCTCTGGTCGTGGCGATCTTGGGCTGTTGACCGACCCACTGCATGACCACTTGGCGGATCTGCTTCAGCTTGGCAGGCGGTACGTTTTCTTGCAGCGCGGGATGCATCATCGGGGTCACCGCATCGATCTCACCCGCCAACAGATTCTCCATCATCTTGGTGGCATGCGATTCGTAAATCGACGTGTCACCCGGTCCGCGAAACCAGCCAGACGGTAGGGTGTCCGATTCGATATCGAACTCGACCAATCGGTCGTTCAGAAACACCAGCTTGGACGTCGCGATGCCACGCTGAAAGACGACTTGCCCGCGGCATCGCGTGATCTTGCCGGCTGAGTTGAGCTGTACGCGGACGTCGAAGTCCTGCCCAGAGGTGTGTTGAAGATCGCCGAGCGATTGATGCATCGCCGTGAGCCAATCCTCCAGTAAAGGGCGATCAATCTGGAGCCGGAGTTCGGGCGAGCAGAGCTGTAGGAACCCGCTTGCGTCTTCCTCCGCGATCGCTTCCATGACCGGTTGCTGCAAAGCTTGGTTGGCGCGCGAGGCGCCATACAGCAGGGCGCCGAGTCCGCTGACGCTGACAACGGCCATGATCAGAAGGGCAATGAGTCGCTTTTTCATCGAAGAATCGTCCCGAGCGAGCGTGGATAGGTTGTCCGACTTGAACTGACGCCGGTTTTTCGACCAAGCGGCGAAAGTCGAGATGCGTTACCAATAAACCGGGGCTTTCTCCCGTCCACCGCTCGCTACAATGGGCGATTGCGGGTGGTCGACCGCCCAATTCCCACCTTTCACGCGTTCCAACGAGTTCCCGCCATGCGTACCGCCGGATATGCCATCGCCGTGATTGCCGCTGTCGGCATCATGATTGCCATTGTTGCCATGCCCTCCAACGAGCCCGCCGATGACGCCAACGCGTCGCAGGCTCCGCCGACCGTTTTGGACGAGACCTCCCTGGCTTCGCTGGAATCGGTCACGCTGAACGTTCCTGAAATGCACTGCCCCTTTGCGTGTTACCCAGCCGTGAAGGAGACCCTGGAAGCGAGTGATCAGGTGGCCAGCGTGGAACTGGCTCCGCAGAAGGAAGAGGGTGTGATCGATAACCCTCAGGTGATCGTGAAACACCGAGGCAACCTGAACCTAGAGGCGGCGCTGGCGGCTTTGGAAGCCAGCGGGTTTGATAATTCGACCGCAGTTCAATAAACGCCCCGCTCGATAAACTGACGGCTCAACCGACTGACTGCATGGACCGATTCCCCACCGCCGTCTCGCCGTTATCGACCTCGCCCGTTAAAGAACCATCGGGCGATTCCGGTTCGCGTGACGGTGTGTTGCTGATCGGACACGGGACGCGGCAGGCAAACGGCACGGATCAATTCTTCCAGCTCGCTGATCAACTCCAGCACGTGATGGGCAAAGTGCCGGTTGCGGCCTGTTTGCTCGAGTTTCAGGAGCCGACCATTGCCCAAGCCTGGGCCAGTCTGGTTGATCAAGGAGTCACGCGAATCTGGGCGGCTCCCCTGCTGTTGTTCGCCGCCGGTCATGCGAAACAAGATATCCCGACGATCTTGGCGGAGTGTCAGCGCGATTCGCCCGAGATCGTTTGCCAGATGGCGCGACCCCTATCGCGACAACGGCAATTGATTGCGTTGGTCTTACAGCGAATCCACGCACGACTCGCGTCCGGAGGTTCCACCTTCGAGTCAACCGCACTGGTGATGGTGGGGCGTGGCAGCTACGACCCCTGCGCCCAAGCCGACATGCGGGTGTTGAGCACAGTGATCGGATCAAGACTGCGCATTGATCAGGTTGAGACAGCGTTTTACGCGATGGCTGAGCCCCGACTGCCGACGGTATTGGACTCGGTTGCATCATCGGTATTGGCCAGAGACAGCGATCGTCCACAGGTACTTGTCCAACCGCACCTGCTGTTTGATGGTCGGTTGTACCGTTCGATCCAGCAGCAAATTGAAGAAGCTGCTGACCGTCACCCGGAGGTCACGTTTGTGCTGGGCGATTACCTGGGACCGGACCGTCTGGTCGCCGAGGCGATTGCTGCCCGAGTCCGCGACGCGATACAAGTCTCCTAGGCAGCAGCCTGTTTGCCGTTGGGCACTGGCAGACGAACGATGAAGGCGGTGCCGACGCCGACGGTGCTTTCGACACGGATGCGACCGTGATGATTGTCGATGATCTCTTTGCAGGCGGCCAGTCCGAGCCCGGTACCGCCTTTGCCCGATTCGTCAGGGCCGTCCTTGGTTGAGAAGAACGGGTCGAAGATATGCGGCAACCGATCTTGTGGGATCCCGGATCCAGAGTCGCGGACAACCAGGTCGACGTAGCCAGTTTCCTGGCTGGGGGCAGTGCGGATGACGATTTGGCCCCCCTCGCCGATGGCCTGTCGGGCGTTGATCAACAGGTTGATCAGCACTCGCTGGATCTGGTTTCCGCTGGCCATCACGGCCGACTTGCCCTCGGCCAATTCGGTCTGGACGTCAATGCGGTACTTGCGCATCTCACGTTCCAGCAGCACGAGTGAGTCTTGAACGATACCAACCAGATCGGTCGGCTCCATCGAGTCGCTTCGATTGCGAGCCTGGGCCAAGATGGTCGACGTGATCTTGGCGGCACGCTGAGATGCGTCCAATATCTTCGCAAATGCTTTATCGCGACTGGCATCATCGCGGTTACGGATGCCCAGCTTCGCGTAATTGATGATCGTCATCAGCACGTTGTTGAACTCGTGCGTCGCGGTCCCTGTCAACTCGCCCAGGGTCGCCAGCGACTGCATCTTGCGCAGCTCACTCTTCATCCGATTCAGCTCCGCCTCGGCGTGGGAGTCGTTCGAATCCGTTTTCTGGCAATCCTGTTGGGGCGTCGGTTGCATGATTCCTCAGCGTTGCTTAGCGGCCTGAACGGCGATCCGTTGGGGCGAACCTGGGTGGCAATCCGATCGAAGGGTTCAGTTCCCCGCGATAACATCGTGCTCCCTGGGTGGACTATCGTCGCAAGCAACACATTTGCTACATCCCGGAATGAGGGCGCCATACAGCTTGCCAAAACCACCGAAAAGCGGGCCGGTTGATTCAGCCAGCCAATTGGGTGCGTCATGGGCGGGAACCCTTTTCACTCCGGTAGCGAGCAAAGCGATGAATCGGTCTCGCGGCAGTCAGAATGTGATCGAGCGACTTCGACAGCGGACCGCTCAAGCGTCGCGGATGGGCTTCGAAGTGCGAACCGAAGTGCTGGATGGGCAGACACCCAATTGGTGCGAAGTGGGCGGACGACGCCTGCTCTTCTTGGATCTTTCGTTGCCAGCCGTTGAGCAACTGCACCATCTGAACGAGTTGCTGGGCGACTACGAGCAATCGGACAACGGCGAGGAAGTACCGCGCCGGGCTGCCTAGCGGTCAGCGGTCAGCGGTCAGCGGTCAGCGGTCAGCGGTCAGCGGTCAGCGGAAGTGAAGGCGCATTTTGGCCATTGGCTGTTAGCGATTCGCCAGAAAGGGAACGCCGATCCGTCGTTCAATGGCTCCGCCGTGGAATGTTATGCACCGGTGGCTCCGCCGCGTCGGCCTCTAACTTCCGGTGAGGGTCTTTCGCGAGCCCTCCCCGGCCGAGGGCACCGACGCGCAGCGTTGGTCTGCGTCCGACCCTCCCGCAAGCGGGCGGATGATATCCAAAAGCGCAACTTCAAAACTCGCGCTTCGGGCGGAGACGTTTCGAGAAGCCGTCACGCGTCGGGTCACGCTTGTTTCCAGCATCATAATGTCGTTCCCGCGACGCTAGACTCGGCGCCGGCAGCTAGACTTGGGGCTGGACTTCGTTCGATTTGCTCACCCTATTCTCCTGATCCCACCGCGTGTTCAACCAGCGAATGAGTTTGTCGTCGGCGGCCGTATTCTGCCGCCGATTTGGAACAGGGCTTCGAGCGGGCGCCGATATCTTGCGGCTGTTGCGCGCGGAGGCGAAACAGGGCCCAACCCGTCAGCGCGATGCGATCAACCATGTGGCGGACGCGGCTGGAAAGGGTGAACACCTGAGCGTTTCGATGGACAGTCAACGGCCGTTCTTCCCGCCGTTGATGATTGCCATGACGCGAGCGGGTGAGGCGACCGGCAGGCTGGAACGAGCGCTGTTGGCGTTGGCCGATCACTACGAGCAGCGAGTCACTTTGCGTCGTTCATTTCTAAGATCGATCGCTTGGCCCGCCATCCAGCTGACCGGCGCGATCCTGGTCATCTCCTTGGTGATCTGGTTGCTGGGCATCCTGACGCCGGCAACCGGCGGCGAGATGAAAGACATCTTGGGTTTGGGACTACGTGGATCGTCCGGCGTGCTGAAGTTCTGGGCATTCTGCGCAACCGTGTTTGCCCTGATCGGCGGGTTCGTATGGGCTTTCAGCCGCAACATCGCGGGCCTGCAGAACATCATTCCGCTGGTCTATCTTGTCCCCAAGATCGGGCCTGCCATTCAGACGATCACCCTGGCCAGGTTCTCTTGGACCATGGCAATGGCTCTTGATTCAGGCTTGGATCCAATTCGATCGATCGACCTATCGCTCGATAGTACCGACAGCGACTACTACCGAGGCGGATCAACGATTGCCGAAAAGGCGATCCGTGACGGAGCGACGTTGGCCGAAAGTCTACGCAGCACAGACCTGTTTCCCGATGAGTACCTGACGCACATCGAAGTTGCCGAGTTGTCGGGGACCGATGCCGAATCCGTGGAAGGGCTGGCGCGAGAGTACGGGGCGCGAGCCGAAATAGCGATCAAGGTGATCACGGGAATCCTGAGCGGTTTGATTTGGTTGGCCGTTGTGCTGGTGATTCTGTTCTTCATTGTCCGCATCCTGATGTTCATCGTTGGCATGTACAGTCAGGCACTGGCACCGCTGATAATCCTTGCGGCCTGAGTCGTGCTTGGCGATTGTCGCGGCCAAACCCCCCGGACGTAAACTTGGCACCGCTTGTTCGGTACGTGACGCTTATCCACTAGGATTGCGCCAACCGATCCTATCCCCATCGGCGGGAGCGCGTACCCGTCATCGAATCGATGTTGGGATGGGATATTCGTGCGGAAGCAAACAGCGAGACCTGCAGGCCGCGAACCGGTGGCTCGGCTAGCCTTTCCGATGAGGCGATCGGCAAGCGTCGCCATTTGGATGGTCACGCTGTGGCCTTCGCTTGCTGTCATGGCCGAGACCGATTTGAATGCGGTCGGTAGCCAGCCGCCCTGTCACACCATCGCTGAATCGATTCTCGAGATCGAGACGGAACGATCGATCATGTTGGGTGGCCTGGCTCAGTTGGACTCGGTCCGAATCAACTGCCGACGGCGAGCTGAAGCTGAACGGTTGCTTGCCGAAACCGAAGCTTCGAAGTCACACCGAACCGTTGCTGCGTGGAGGACCAACGCGCCATCGGGTGCGACGATCGCCAGGCTGCTGCGACCAGAGGCAATGGTCTATGAGGTTGCGCTACCATTACCCCGACGCGATATTCGTCCCATGGTCGCGAAAAGTGGATACGCGTCGGCGGTGACCTCGCGACGCCGTACGCTACCAGTGCGAACGCTTGGTTACCGAATGCCGACACGTTCAGCGGGTGTTTCACGCCTGTCCGAGAGGTCAGACGAAGAACCGAGACGCTCGCCGCTGGACGCTTCGTTGGTTGCCCACGGACTGGCGAAGGGATCCGCCGCATCTCAACCGAAGCAGGTCTCGCCCACGCCACGCGAAATGGTCCGCACGGCCGCACGGCGTTGGAATGACGCGAATGATTCGCCGCCAGCCATCCAAGGTCCTGACCAGCACGAGATCGGCGCCAGCGATGGCACCGAAAGAGCGAGCTTGTCTGCAGGCTGGGAGAAGTCGACCGCGACATTACCCGAGACAGTCAACACGTCGTTGCCACAACTGCTGCCTCCTCGATTCGACGTCTTGCAGACAGGATTTGACGAGGACGAGACGCCATCCATCCTTGCTCCCGTCATCGCGTCACCGATCGATGGCAAGAATTCGCACTCTAGTGAAACCGCCGACCCTGTGATCATGTCGGCTCCGAAGTCGTCGATTTCCGAATCAGGCATCGCGGCCACTTCGAACCCTCCGGATCCGACCGCCGTCACGATCGTCGAGCCCGCCAAGGCTGTTGGTGGCCACTTGGCAAAGAATGACGAACCGGCGAACGAGCACGCGGAATTGGCGATCGCGGACGGCAACTCGATCCACTTCGAAGGACGAGCAGGTTTCGAAGGCAACGCATCCATGCGGTCGATTGGTGGACAACGTGAAGTTTTCGCAGGCCATCTTTCGGATCAAGTGCAGCGGCACCCACCCGTCGATCGCATCGCACAACGCATCGCCCAGTGGCCGCTTAAACTGAGCACGCTGGGTCTGGGCGGAGATCCCATCGACACCGGTGAAGAGGCAACCGTCACGCTGAACGTCAATGACACCGACGTCCGCAGCGTGTTCGAGATGCTGGCCCGTGGCTACCAGATGAACATCTTGGTCTCGCCCGAAGTCAAAGGCACGGTCACCGCCAATGTCGATGGCCTGACGCCACAGCAAACGTTGGTCGGCATTCTGAAGATGTGCAACTTACAAGCGCAGTACGACGAAGGATTGATCTTTGTCTATCCGGCCGATCGATTGCCCGACGAGGCAACTCAGTTGCAGATGTTCCCCTTGGACTTCGCTCGAGCCGAGACACTTGAACCCACCATTCAAGCGTTGCTTTCGCCAGTTGGTACGGCTCACATCAGCAAACTTGATTCCGCCGACAACCTGCGAACCAGTGAAGCGATCGTCGTGATCGACTTGCCGGAGCGACTCGCGCAGATCGAACGCTACATCTTGCAAGCCGATCAGTCGCCACGTCAGGTGATGATCGAAGCCAACGTCTTGGAAGTCGAGTTGGAAGACGACCTGCTGCACGGCATCAACTTTGACGCGGTCCTGGGGGGCGACCTGTCGGTCGGCGGTTTCGGATTTGCTGACGTTTCGGCATCCCGGACCAACCCGGCTTTCTTCGCCGTCGCCAACGGCACCAAGGTTCAAGCGCTGCTGGATCTGTTGGAAACGACCACCGACGCGAAGACGTTGGCATCCCCGCGCGTGATGGTGGTCAACGGGCAGAACGCCCGGATTCAAGTTGGCCAGCAACTGGGATTCACCGTCGCAACGGTGACCCAAACGTCGACGGTCCAAGACGTGCGTTTCTTGGACACCGGGGTCGTCTTGAACGTCACCCCGACCATCAGCCGCGACAACCGCATCTTGATGCAGGTCAAGCCGGAGGTCAGCGAGGGCGAGATCAATCCCGACACGCTGCTTCCTGAAGAGGAAACTCGCGAGGTCGAAACGTCAGTACTGCTGGACGACCACTGCGGGGTGGTGATCGGGGGTCTGATCCAGGAAAACGACCGCACGGTCATTCGCAAGTTGCCGTGGCTGGGTGATGTGAAACACATTGGGAAGTTTTTTCAACGACGCGAGGTCAACCGCAAACGCACGGAAATCGTGATCACGCTCGTGGCGCACGTCATCGATCACGGTCCAGCATCGACGCGAGATGCGATCCGGTATGATCAAGCAGATACTGAACTGTTCCATGGACCTCTGCGTCGCAACTGTCGTCCTTGGGAACCTCGCCTTCCCGATGCACTGGGCAGCGAACGTCACCTGGATGTGCAAGAAGTCAATCGCCGGCTGCCCTAGCAACGATGTCGCGTCAAACCGTTTCCCAAGTCTTGCAGCACGCTTGGCAAATCCACCAGTCGGGAAACCATTCGGGCGCTGAACGCATCTATCGCGATGTGCTTGCTCAAGTGCCCTCCAGCGCCAACGCCCATGTGTACCTTGGGATTGTGTTGTTTGATCAGCGACGTTTTCAGGAGTCAGTGGAATCGTACCGCCGCGCCGTTTCGCTGCAGGATCCGTTTCCGGTGGCTTGGAACAACCTCGGCAATTCGCTTCGTATGCTCGGCGATGTCGACGAAGCCGAACGTTGCTTTGCCCGCGCTCTGGAGCAACAGCCTGGCTACCTTTCGGCCCTCAAAAACCGAGGCACGCTTTGGATCTGGAGCGGCCAAGTGGAGCGAGGGCTGCGATGGTATGAAGAGGGGCTTCGCGTTGATCCCGACAATGCCGAACTTCACCGTAACCTCGGCGTGATCTACTTGCTGCAAGGTCGCTTCGACGAAGGTTGGCCGCAGTACCGTTGGCGTTGGCGAATGCCGGGTTCGCAGCGACCAGCTATCGCGGGTCAACTGTGGCAGGGAGAACCGCTTCGCGGCAAGAGCATCTTGTTGTATCCCGAACAGGGACGCGGTGACGTCATCCAATTCATCCGCATGGCGTCGGTATTGAAAGCGGAGGGAGCGACGGTCTTGGTGCAGGCCAAACCCGAGATGGTGCCGCTACTTTCGTCGGCACTAGGAATCGATTCTTTGCTGGTCGAAGGGCTGGCGCCGGGCCAGGTCGACTACCAGTGTTCTTTACTGGATGCCGTGGATGCACACTTCCAGCGGACTGGTTCACTTCCGTATGCCCAGGAACTCTTTGACCGGCGAGCGGGCTACCTGAGTGTCAGCGATGCGTTGACTGATTACTGGGCACGCTGGCTGCAGCAAGCTTGCGGTGACGTATCAGGTGATGACGCCGCAGGGCGTCGCCGGCGGATCGGAATCAATTGGCAGGGTAACCCTCAGCATCACGCCGACGTTTATCGCAGTTTGCCGCTTGAGCAGCTGGAGCCTCTCAGTCGGTTGCCCAACACTCAATTGGTGTCCCTACAGTTTGGTGCCGGCAGCGATCAGCTGTCCACGTGCTCGTTTTCGGATTCGATCGTGCAGCTTCCCGACAGCCTGGATGCCACGGGCGGCGCGTTTACCGATACGGCCGGCGTGTTGAAGAACCTGGACCACGTCGTCACCAGCGACACGGCGATCGCTCACTTGGCCGGCGCCATGGGTATACCAGTGCTGGTTCTGCTGGGACGTGTGCCCGATTGGCGATGGCTGATGCAGGGTGACCAGTCGCCCTGGTATCCAACGATGACGCTGGTGCGGCAACAACAGCTGGGTGACTGGACCGACGTTGTGTTGGACGCTTGCCGATGCCTGGCAGTAGACGGTGCCTAGCCGACAAGTTTCCCGCGTGATGTTAAGCTCTGCCATCATGAGCACGACTGACACCGCCTTGCCGACGATCGATCAGGTTCCCGCCATGCTGGAGGCGGCGATCGGGCAGATCGACTTCACGCGGCGATACACCCACGAACTACTTGACGCGACTCCTCAGGAACTCTGGTATCAAATGCCAAGCGGTTTGCCGACGCACGTTGCCTGGCAAGTCGGCCACCTTGCCGTGAGTCAGTACGGTTTGTTGATGTTCCGAATCCGCGGTCGTCGTCCGGATGATTTGGATCTGATTCCGGGGAGGTTTCGCAAAGCGTTTGGTCGTGGCGGCACGCCCAACATCGATGTTGGTTCGCAGCCGACGCCGGCAGAGCTACTGGAACGGTTGAACCGAGTCTACGAACTGGCAACCAAGGAAATCCGTCAGACTGAACCAGCTGTTTTGCTGGAACCGGTCGAAATGCCTTACGCGGCGTATCCCTGTAAGTTGGGCGCGGTGTTGTTCTGCCCGATTCACGAACAGCTGCACGGCGGACAAATTGGACTGCTGCGACGGGCCTTGGGACTGGAGTCGCTTCGGTAGTCGATCATGGAAGTGTTGCAGGAATCGATTTACGACCACCCGAAATACTACGACCTGGTGTTTGGTGCCGACTGCGCCGCCGAGGTGAAGTACATTCTGGCGTGTGACCAGCGCTATGGGCGTGGCAACGCAAAGCGTTTCTTCGAACCAGCGTGCGGCACCGGCCGCCTGTTGCACGCGTTGGCGAAACGCGGACATCAGGTCGGCGGGTTGGATTTGAATCCCAAGGCGATCGAGTTTTGCAATCAGCGGCTGGCCAGGCACGGGTTTGAGCCCACGACGTTCGTTGGCGACATGAGCGATTTTCGCGTCCGTCCGCA
>JBCCUO010000013.1:0-15226 GCA_039196805.1 Planctomycetota bacterium
CCGATCTGGTTCAAAAGAGGCGTGCAGCCCCTTCAGCTGCGGGCACTTCACATCGGCGACCGATTCTTCGCAAGCAATTGGCCGCAAGCATCGCGCAAGAAGTTCTTGGACTGGATTCAGAGCCAAGGCTACAACACACTCAGCATTGCCAGCCACTTCCTCAATCGCGATGAGGCTGATCGAGGTCGTGATTGGAAAACGCCTGACCTGTGGCCGCTCAACGCCAACGAGTTTCAGCGGATGGAGTCGATCTTAAATGACGTGCATGACCGTGGTCTGATCGTCTTTCCGTTTGCTGGCTTCATCGGAAAGAACTCGGACTATCCACGCGACGCGAGCGACCAAGAGGCCTACATACGCTACACGATGTCGCGTCTGGGGCACTATGGAAACCTCTTGTACAACGTCGCCGGCCCCGAGCCAAACCTCAAAGAGGACTGGTTTTCCGATGAAGATGTGAATCGTCTGGGGCGCTTGATCCGTGACCACGATGTCTACGATCACCCGCTAACCGTACACAACCGCACCGGTGATGATCCGTACCGCGATAGCGACTGGACCACGTTCGGCACTCTGCAGGGTCCCAAAACCGTCAATCGTAAGAAACTCCATCAAGGGCTGATGGAAAGCCATCATCCGTCCAAACCGCTGTTCGCTCAAGAAACGCTTTGGTCGGGGAACATGTATCACGTCAAGAAACGTCTTGGACGTGATTACAGCGACGATGACATTCGCAAGAACGCTTACGTCATCCACATGTCCGGAGCCAACTTTTGCTTCGCTGATAATCAAGGCAACTCTTCCAGTGGTTTCTCAGGGTCGCTGGACGTCGACGATGCGCATCCCACGCGGCACCAAATCATCAATCGAGTCTGGGATTTCTTTGCTTCGATTCGGTACTACGAAATGTCACCGCGACCGGACTTGGTCGACGAAGGGTTTTGTTTGGCTAACCCTGGCAAGAGTTATCTGGTCTATCTGCCGGAAGGCGGAACAGTGAATCTGCAAATGGGTCTAGGCAACTACCGGGCGACTTGGATTCATCCCAATGACACGGCCGACAGGCGGGACGCAGGGCTGACTCGCCATCGCGGCCGATTTGACGCTCCATCCGATGGAGACGATTGGCTGTTGCTGTTGACGCATCAACGGACGGGGCTCGCCGAAGGCATCCGTTTAAGCTGGAAAGACGCATCCGATACGACATTGACGATTGCTTGGAAGACAGACGCGCCGCGTGCCGTCGGGACACGCGGTTTGCAGAACCGCGTGGTTGCTTCGTATCGATCGCTCGGCCAGCTTGAGTGGCGTGAAGCGAAAGGGAATTCAAAGCCAATGGCAGGGCATGGCCGACTGCATCGCGTCACGTTGCGTGGACTGTCTCCGAGTACCGTCTACGAATACCGGTTGTCGAATGACGACGGATTGTCGCCCGAATGGAGTGATGTGCATCAATCGAAGACCGCGCCTGCAGCAAACAAGCCGGCCCGATTTCGAGTCGCCTTTGTTGCCGATGTCGGATTGTCAGGTCGATTGGACGGCAACGCTGATGGGGTAGAGGCGGTGATGCAAAGTGTCATCGAAAAGAACCCGACCTGTGTTCTGGGAGGCGGAGACTACGCCTATGCCAACCGGGATGGCCGCTTCAACAGTGTTGGCGAAGCGATCGATGCGTTCTTTGAACAGTATCAGCCGTTACTGCGGAGGTTTCCGTTTCAGCCTCAGTTTGGGAATCACGAACTGAAGTTGGTTGAACGGATTGAAGACTGGTCGCCCCAGTTCTCGTTGCCAGCGGGCGATCCGCAGTCGACTTCGTATTCGTTTGACATTGCCGACGTCCACTTCACCGCGTTCCAGTTGGTTGATCGACCACCGACTCCGGAAGAACTGGCTTGGTTGGATCAAGATCTTGCGTCTGCGCGAGACCGTGGGCAACGATGGCTGGTCGTTTATCACCACGAGCCTCTTTACGCCTACGGGCGAAGTCACCCGTCCAAGACAGCGATCGCGGAGATGGTCCTACCTATTCTCGAGAAGCACAAGGTGGATCTGGCGCTGAATACGCACGACCAAAGCTACGAGAGGACGTACCCGCTGATCGGCCATCCTTCACGGCCGAAGGTGATGGCTAGTCATCCCAATCGATATCTGGCTGGTCAAGGAGTTGTCTATTGCAAGGTCAGCCCCTCGGGTAAACGATCCGAGATCGGCAACACGTTTTCCAAGTTCAAGGTACCGCAACAAGACTTCATGGCCGTCCGCGACGACACACAACATCACTATGCGTTGATCGATTTCTACGAATCGGGGCAGATGGTGGTGACCGCTTACGGCATTGCGCCCGAGAGCCAGCAAGAGGTCATTGTTGACCGGTTTAGCGTGTTGCAGTCGATCAAGCCTTGACTTGATGCGATCGCGATCTCCCCAGCATGTCCAACGTGTAAACGGCGTTGGGAATCACTTCGCACTCGGCCCAGCATCCCGGGCATTGTCTTACCCACTGACGAGCCTTTTTCGTCGAGTCGTCCTTCCAAAGGTCCGCAAACGAACTGTCGCGTAGGTTGCCGACGATGTGACTATTGAACTGACACGTGGGCACATCCCCGTTGGGGAACATTCGCAAGTGGGCCGACAGTGCGACGCATGCGGGATTGGGGTCTCCGCGTCCGTCGACGATCCGACTACGAATCCCACGCAGGTAATAGCGTTTCGCCCATCGCTCGGCAAATGGCAAGTGACGCGTGTCCTCAATCGCCTGGTCAAGCAAGGATGCCATCTCGGTTCGATCGGTGTCACCAAAGGTCAGGAACTCACCCATGGTTTTGGGGGCCAAATCGACGTCGCGATCGATACTGTAGGTGGCGCTGCTGTCGTAAGCGATCACTAGATGATGGGCGATCGACTGCTTCTTCCAGCGATCATGCAGTCGTCGGTAGTGCTCCGCTCCCTCGGCGTCGACCACCGTTTGATTGACTGCCAACGAAACATTCCAGTCCTGACGATTGGGGGCGATCGCGTCGATGGTGTCGGTCACCAATGACCAAGCTTTGCTGTGACCGCGAATCTGATTGTGTTTGTCGCCCTCGCCGTCGACCGAGATCAGCAGATCCAGATGCGTGGTAGGATCCCGGTCGCGAAGAAAGTCGACGATCCGACGAGTAAGGAATCCGTTCGTCGTGATATGTACGGTCAGCGGGTCGAGTATCCGAGTTGCCGCGGACACAATCTCTGGAAAGTCCTTGCGAACAAACGGCTCGCCGCCCGTCAGGCGGACCACGTCCATTTTGGGGAGTTGCTCGTACACTGCAATGATTTCAGAAAGCGTCAAGTCATCGCCCGTCGGCAGTTTCCACGAATCGCACATCACGCAGCGCGCATTGCAACCAAAGGTGATGGTATGTGTCAGCAAGCGAGGCTTCGCCGAGTCACGCCGACGAAACCGGCGACAGTCGCTGATGAACCCAGGTAGCCTGGTGACTGCCGACCACCATCTGGGCGCCGGGCGACGACTGGTCGCCCCCCCCGAGGCCGGTGTACCCCATTTCTTGCGTGGGACTGCCTGCGAGTGTTCGTTAGCCTTCTCAAGCGGTCCAAGGGCCGCTTCGGGCTCGACGATTGGAAGTTGCCCCCGGGTGCTCAGGGGAACGCCGGATTCCTGAGTTGCGGTCACGTGCGAGGTGGCGACGTCACACGCTGGCGAACCGGTTGCGTCGTTTTGCAGCGTCATGCTGTCTCTTCCCATTTGGACGCCTTACTCTGTGATGGAGAATGGAGTTCCGCGACAGACGATGCGGGCAAGACGTCCGATCGAGCCTCTTTTGCGAGGTCAACCACCGTGTCGCCAAGCACACGATCCAGGATCTGACTTGCAGTCACGTTTCCGGGCTCGGAGTCCGAAATGGACTGCATCAGTCTTGGGACGTTCTCCAGAAACTGAGCAATCGTCGTGTTTCGGACATCTTTGGGCTGAACCGTGATGCCTCCTCCCGTTGTCGGAAGGAAATACCCGTTGAGTTGTTGTTCAAAATTCCCCGATTCAGGAACAGCCAGAATCGCTTTGCGCAAGTGGAGAGCCTCGCCGATCAATTGATTGCCGCTGCTGCAGACCAAGGCGGCTGCGGTGCGAAGGTGGTCAACAAACCTTCGATCACTCCGCGGAAGAAAGCGAAGGTTGCCGTCGATGGGAGCGGAGCCCAGGCCGTAGACCAGAACCGTTCGTCCGCAACGGCGCAGCGATTCGTACATCGACGTTGGCAGGTGGCGGCGCTGGTAGACCAAGACATGGTCGCCGCAAACTGGTTTGGCGGACGCAACGACGTCGCGGATGAGCACGCCGACGCGGTCAACTTTCAATCGTAGCGACGCGATGATCGGATAGGCGTAGTAGGAAGAGACGATTCGTCGGTCCGCGTTGGGGCAGAACAACCGCGTCGAGAGACGTAAGAATCGCACCCGCCTTCCCAGTGGTGCAGGCAATGGCTTCGCGTCGATCGTGGTCAAGAAGTCCTGGTGGTTCAACGCGATCAAGGGAAGATCTAATTGCTTCGCCGCGCGAGCACCGATTGGTTCGAAGTCGTTCAGCACGTGAGTGGCGCCCCAGGTTCTCATTTCTCTCGCCAGGCGTCGCACACGCGTCGACAATGACAACAAGAACGGTGCGGCCGATGCCAGAGTGGCGGTGTAGCTAAGCCGTTTGCGAAAGTATCGAAAGTTCAGACACTTGAGCTTTCGAATCGTGACACGCGGATGGTCAGCAAATTGATCGCCCAGCATTTGCCACGAGATTGGAGGTGCATAGACGCAGACGTGATGGCGTTGCACCAAGTGCTCGATGACGGCTTGGGCACGCGTCGTGTGACCGAGGCCTTCACCGGAGAGCGTGTATACGATCCTTGCCATAGCAAACGTCCCGACCGTGACAGGACAACGGTCTGTGAGGAACTTCCGTTTCGCCAGGAAGGTAGCGAGGCTCTATGAGGGACCGTCGTCGAATTTGACGCAAATACGATTGCCTTTCTGTTAGCAATCGATGAGCAGAAATCGCGGCCGATGAAGGATTCGTAACGCGTCCGAGAGCGTCATGTTTACAACGCCCATTTGTTCGGGGGTGCGCAACGCAAACGTCATCTCAGCCCGAAGCGTCAGTCTTGATGTTGCATTTTTCGATACAAGGAAACGGTCTGCACCGCAAATCACGTTTAGCTGAAAGACACTCTCCCTCCCGGCCCTCCGGGAGACTCGACGTCTCATGGCCGGAGAGGGGCTTCTCTGAGCACTCCCCGGCTGAGGGCACCGCCGCGCAGCGTTGGTCTGCGTCCGACCGCCCGGCAAGCGGGAGCGTGTCTCAACTAGCGCAACTTCGAAACTAGCGCATCGAGATCACGAGAGTCCGAGCGTGACGATCACGCCGACGTATTGGCTGCTGAGCGTCCACCGCACCGGATCGCCTTTGCGGCGAGTCAGACGGCGTTACGGGGCGAAGTTGGCTTCATGAAACCGCATGATTTCGAGCCCCGCTTCCTCGTAGATCCAGGTGGCGGAATGGGGCACACCAGGGACCACTAGCGAGCGATGCTTGATACCCAGTTGACTCAGAAACTCCGAGTATTCCAGATTGTTTTCGTAGTTGAACCCTTTGGTGCCCACGTAGATCAGGAGATTTAGCTCCGGTGCGTCCGCGCGTTCGGCGTACCGGCGAGCTAGGTCCCAGGTGTTGTCCCCGGAGGCAAACCTCAGTGTCGCCGATTCCGCGGAATCGGGCGATTCGCTGATCCTCTTTTCTGTCGCGTAACCTCCACCGCCCGCTGCGACACTGGAAAACAGCTCGGGATACCTCAGAGCCAATCGCATCGTACCGCGTCCGCCCTGTGAGAATCCCTCCAGGCCGCGATGATCGCGATCAGGGATGGTCCGGTAGTGGGTGTCGATGTGCGGAATCAGTTCCTTGATGAAAACGTCGGCCCCCACGGCGTCCGGCTTCCCAGTGATACCAATTTGATCGGGCACGTTGTAGTGACTGACCGGTCCGCCATTGACGAACACGTAGATCGTGGGAGTGACCTCGTGATCGTCTTGTAGCCGAATCATCTGATCAGCCAGACGGATACTCTTCGTCTCGTCGCCCGGTCGACCTCCGTGCAGGTAGTAGACCACCGGATAGCGCTGTTGACTGGTGTCGTATCCCCGTGGCAGCAGGACGACATAGCCAACCTCTTGGCCAGCGATCCGGCTGGCCATGGTGGCATGACGCAAACTGGTGGAGTGGGTTTTCGGAAACTCGTTGACCCAGCGAAACGGACGGGGCGGTTTCTTCTTCGGGGCCAGTTCGTACCACAGCGTTTCGTATTCCGGCGAAATTCGAAACGTGATTCGATCATCACTTCGTTGCACCGGAACTTCATCGAGGCGTCGTCCTTGGCCATCCAGCACGAAGACTCGATCGACCTTTTGGCACTTCAATGAAATTTCTGCCTCCATCCCCAGGACGGACGTCGGCCCGCTTCCCCAGTTCTGACCAACGCTGTCGCGATTGTCGTTCCATCTCATCTCTTGGTTTTCGCTATGCGTCGACGCAAGCAGCAATAGTTTGTGGCTGGTTTCAATGGGCGCATTCGACTGAGACGTCAGGACCAACGTGCCGTAGTTTGGCGACAGTCCGTGGACTTTCGCGTCCATACTCTTGGTCTCGAATGACGTCTCGCCAATCGTTCCCCAAGCACCTTGCGTTCGGCGCGTATCGATCACCAGGCGGCCTTGCGTGCCATCCGATTCCCACTTCAGTCGTCCATCCGGCGTTGTAAGCGCGGTGGTGTCGACGTCACCCAGACTTGGTGCCTGAGTCACGGTGTCCGAAACCCCTAGCCGGAATCGCAGCGCGTGAGCGCCTTCGATCGGTGAGTCGATCGGCGCGAGTCGCTGTTGCTTGAGCGGGGCGAGATCTCCGCGGGCGAATACGTTGGCGAACACCGATAGTGATGCCAACTTGACGGGCTGGCCGTTGAAACTGAAGAAATTGACGGTCTGGTCGCGGAACCATGATTGGGAATCGACGGAGTTCGAGTCGTAGTCAAAGAAGAACACTGCGTCCCAGTCTTGCAGCGCGGCGATCGCCGCTGCCATGGAAACCGCACCTGAGGAATAGGGGCTCGGTTCGGGATAGTTCCACTCAGTCAAGGTCATCGGTTTCCCGGCATGTCGCCAACCCGTTCGCGTCAGAAGGGAGTTGGTAGGCCAATCGGCACGCATTGGCGAGGCTTCCATCGGTTCGTTCCCCACCGTCCATTGCCGTGGGTCCCACTGAGCATCGGACGGGAACATCGGATGATGCCAGTAGTTGTGGAGGTCGACGAAATCGTTGTATTTGACGTTGATTTCTGGCGTGTGGTAGTTCACTTGGCTGGCCATGATCGGCACCCGGACGCCAAGGTCATCCGTTAGGAAGCGTTTCAGTTCTTGCACCCACGCGATCTCGGTGTCGACCATGAACTGCTTCATGTCGCGATGGGCGGCGACAGGCGACAGTGCATCTGGAATCGCCACCGACAGAGACTCCAGTTTCTGTGCGTCGGGGAGGGACCGTGTCTCGGCGCCGGGACGAAGCGAGACCCCCGCGAACTCGATCGGCACGGTTGATCGACCGAAGTTCAGCTTCAGCGTTGCGTCGCCCAGGATGGTCTCCTGCGGGAAGATGATGCGTGTCACCTTTCGCCATTGTGGAGTTGCTTTCAACGATTCGAAGATTCCCAGGTCCCGCCAGTTGCTACCGACGTCGGTGCTCAGTTCAGCGCGATAACCGCGTGTTTGGTCAACGCGGACCCAATAGGTCAGCGTGTAAGGCTGGTCCTTGGTCACGCTCAGGTCGGCATAACGCAGTTGTTGCTCATAGTCATTGGTGGTGACCCCAGATGGCTGAAGCCGAATTGCCGGCGCGGAGGGAACTTCGCCCTGATTGCCATCTGGGACTGATGTTGTGGCACCGAATTGACGAGCGATCGCATCTTCGTCCAGGCTGATCACCCAGTCGCCCAGCGAGCGATCCCACGACGACGAGTCGGCCAGTTCGTCTTGAAGGGCTGGCTGACCGTTTTGCCAAGCCTGTTTCATCTTGGCGGTGTTCTGGTAGCGGTTGATCAGCCATCGGTTCCAAGCGGCAATGAACGATTTCTGAAACCGCTCGGGAAGCTTTCGGTAGAGCGCGTAACCTTTGACGCTGAAGTAGTTTTCATTCAGCATCTCGATCAAACCGATCCCCGGGTCGTCGACCCTGGCCAAGCCATCGCGGTAGGGATTGCGATGGGTCAACAAGTCGCGGCAGTATTGCTTGACCTTGGATTGCACGTCGGCATCGTAGTACATCACCCACTTGTTGCTGGCTGCCCACCAAGGGGCACCATCCAGCTTGGGATAGCCTTCCGCTTCGCTCAGCTCCCGACTGCAATGCAAGTTCAGGTCGGCGTAGATTCCGTGCTCATGTAGCTTGGCCAAAAAGTAATCCAGGCGGTCGACCATCTCGGGATCGAATACGCGCCGACCTCCCTCTAATTGAGAAGACCAAATCCCGCGTGGCGCGTTTTGGTTGTCCATGTGGTGGAACCGGACCGCGTTGACCCCCAGTTTGGCCAAGTGCGGTGCGATTCGGTCCGCGTCTTGGTGAGTGGGGAAATTCGCCGGGAAACACAGGTTGACTCCCCAGAACCGAATTCGCTCGTCGCCGACGTAGAAATGTTCGCCTTCGGTCCGGACAAACCCGTTCTTACCGGCCGGGGCATGAAGCAGACTCCTACGACTGGTGACGGTGTCACGCGCATCGTCACCTGGAATGACAAACGGAAACCCCTGGGCGATGACGCTGGAGGCTGGGAACAGCAAGTAGATGACCAGTGCGAGGATTCTGGCGTTCACGGCAAATCCGGTGAAGGGGTCTGAGAAGTGATGACGGGGATCGAGCAACTCGGTGACGCTATCGGTCAGATCGATCGTCGTTCTGCGCTGCCGTCTGAATGTCGCGGTGAATTTGTTTCAATGTTTTGTGATAGTCACGATATCCGGGAAAACGGGCCGGTTGATTCGTACGCGTCCAGCCATCGAACTTCGTTCGTAGTTGCGAGACCGTTGTCGCTTGTTGCCTCGCAAGGTCCATGCTTTCGCTAACATCTGCATTCAGGTCGTAGAGACTCAGTCCTTCAGGTCGCCTGACCAATTTGCGGCTACCGCTTCGGACGGCCCACTGCGCGTCAAACTGCATGCGCCAGAACAACGCATCGTGCGGAGCATCTGTCTTGGCTCCATTGACGTGCGGGATCAGGTTCACGCCCTCAACGGGGTCGTCTGGACTGACGTTGATGCCAGCGACGTGGAGCGCCGTTCGGGAGACATCCAGCGAAATCACAGGCTTTTCGTAGATTGCACCGGCAGGGATCGTGCCCGGCATGCGCATGAGAAAGGGAACGCGAATCCCACCTTCCCAGACATCGCCCTTTTGGCCGCGAAGCTGGCCATTGTCACTGGCGTTCGCATGCTCCGGTCCACCATTGTCGCTGAGGAAAAAGACAAGCGTGCTTTCTCGCTCTCCTCGACGATCGATCTCGTTCAGCAGGCGACCGATTTGATCATCCATTGCGGATACCATGGCTGCGTAGGTTCTTCGCTTATTGTTCGGGATCGACTTGAATTGATCCAGCTTGCGCTTCGGAGCCTGCAAGGGACCGTGTGGAGCGTTGTAGGCGACGTACAGAAAGTACGGCTGGCCATCAGTTTGCTGGCTTAGGAACTCCAGGGCTTTGTCGGTCAAGGCATCGGTCAAATAACCGTCGAACGATGTCGGTTTACCATTGTCGTCCAGTGCCGCCCTGTAGTTTTCGTTGAGCGCGACCGTGGTATCGACGCGAAAGTAGTCGTGCCCCCCACCCAAGAATCCGTAGAAGAATTCGAACCCTCGCTTCATCGGATGGAAGTTGGCGTGAGCCCCTAAGTGCCATTTTCCGACCATCCCGGTTCGGTACCCAGCGGAGGTCAAGCGTTTCGCGATTGTCGTTTCGCTCGTTGGAAGCCCCATTTGCTGGTTGTGTGGATCGAACGCCACATTGGTGACGTAGCCAAACCGATGCTGGTACCGACAGGCCATCAGTCCGGCACGCATGGGACTACAAAAGGGGTGACTCGAGTAGCCGTTGGTGAAGCGGACGCCATCCGCGGCCAAGGAATCAATGTTGGGCGTCGGAATGTCCGTACATCCGTGGACACCGATATCGCCATACCCCAGGTCATCCGCAAGAATCAGCATGACGTTGGGCCGATCTACGGCCGAGGCACTGCTTGCGATGAGACATCCGATCGCAAGTGCCGGCAAGAATTTCATTGGAAGCATTTTGGCGTCCCTTTTCTACATTCGAAACGCGAAAGCATAGTCGATGACCGGGGCGACGATTGTCTTTCCGCTCCTGCAACCTAGCGCATGATTCCCGTTCTATCGTAGGCCCTGCTGTAGAGCGTTAGCTTTCGGTGCCAAGTGACAGCCGAACGCGAACGCGTTTCAGCTGAGAATGGTAATCCGGAGCTGCAATGGGAACAGAGCACCAAGGCGTCCTGCAAGCAAGCGACGTTGATGGCTCATTCGCGTTCAGGGATCGAATTGGACTTGGGGAGCTGCATCCATCAATGGATCCAGTAGTCCACGGATGTCACGTTCCTGACGACCATTACGCATCTGTTTGCGGTAAGGCTTTGGAGACATCGCAGCGGCAAAGACCAGACGCATGCTGGGAACGACGACAATCACGCGCCCGCCAGCTCCGAAGGCCGCGTACGCATCGCGCGGCACTTTGTCTCCCCACATTCCTCCGAAGTTCAAATGGATCTGAAGACCCTCGCCGGAATGGAGCCACCCACTGTCATCGGGTAATCGCAGTGGCTTCACCGAACGATCGACGAACGCTGGATCAACGATCTGGTTGCCATTCCAGTTCCCTTTGTTGAGCCAGAGATGACCCCAGCGTGCGGCATCCGCCGGAGTTGCCTTGATCGTGAGAAACGGAACATCTTGGCCGTGCCCCCAGTATTCAAAGGGTTGCCAGTTGGCTCCGATCGCGTTGGACAGCTTAGTAAGCCGATGGCGAAGCGGTACGCCGTCGATATCCCGCAAGCATTTGTAGCAATCGAAATAGCTGCTGTGGTAGTGCCACTCCGTACCTGGCACGCCGCGTACCGCGTAGCCGAGCATGTGCTTGACGAGCACCCGCTTGTCCATGCCTCGTGAGTGATGGGTGTCCAGATGTGAGTGCGCAGGCTGATCAAGCGCATCAACGCTTTCATCGAACTCTTTGAACGCCATCCCCCACATCGCTGTCATGATCGATCTACCACAAGAAGCCCAATCGTGTTGTGTCTTCATGCCGGAACGGAGTTGGTAAGCGTTTCCGTAGTGATAGATGTCGTGGCCGTCGACCAAGACGATCGCGTCCATTCGTTCAAAGGCTCCGCCCTGATCGTCTCGCATTTTCGAACGGGCGTCCGAAAGTCTCTCGCGTGACCAACCAAAACGCTCGGGATCTGCCTTGCGCCAAGGACCATGTGCTGGTGGAAAGGAGGCTGTGTCCTTCACTCCGCGGTCGGCGACTCTCACCTGCGCGCCAGCGGTAAGCCCGACTTCTTGACCCGAGACAGAAGTGCCGGGAAGGGAAACAAGCAACAAGCAGCCAAACAGGGGTAGGTATTTGGGACGCGCATTGCCTAACAAATGGCCCATCATCATTCTTTTTGGTGGTGGATGAACTCGCGGTTGTTCTTGTTTGATGGCCGGCATCGACATCTTGATGCGTTCGGTCGCGTGGCGTTCACTGCTCTGATGCCGGCTTGCTCGCGGCGCCAGCAACAGCATATTCGGGATTACTCAGCATCGGGTCTGCCCCAACCGTTTTTCGCCATCGCCGGAGTTTCGTCAGCAGACGCTTCGCCACCGACGGGTTCAGACTCGCTACGTTGGCCGATTCCCCGATGTCTTGTGCAAGGTCAAATAGACTTATTTCAGCTGTCTCATAGGATTCGATAAGTTTCCAATCTCCCTCGCGGATGACCCCGGATGGGAAACTGTTCGGATGTCGGTTGTAGTGGGGATAATGCCAGTAGAGAGCATCTCGCTTCAACCCGCCCGAAGATTGCAGCAGCGGTACAAGGCTTTCGCCGTCGACATGCTGGAAGGGGTTTGTAAGTCCAACGGCGGCTTCAAGCATGGTTGGGTAAAGGTCCATGCCAACGACAGGGACCCGCGAAACGGAGCCCGCATCCGTTTGCGTCGGCCACCGAACAATCAGCGGAACGCGGATCCCGGCTTCATAGTTGTTCCCCTTGTTGCCGCGCAGCGGAGCATTGTCTGTTCCTTTCCACCAACCACCATTGTCGCTTGTGAAGACGACAAGCGTTTCGTTAGCGACGTTGTTTCGCTCCAGTGCGCGTAGCACCCGCCCCACGCTTTCATCAACGCTGGCGACCATGGCAGCGTATTTCGGGTCGCCCTGACGCTGCTCTTGCGGGATCCTTGAAAAGCGATCAACCATTGAAGGTTTGGCCTGAAGGGGCGCATGCACTGCATAGTGTGACAGCATCAGAAAGAACGGGCCGCCCTTGGAATCATCGATAAACTTCACCGCTTCATCCGCAAGGCGGTCAACCAAATAGTCACCCGGCTTGCCGTCGATGGGCATGGTTTTCTCGCGGAAGAGATTCGTCGTCGGAATTCGCCACTTACCTTCGAACGGATAGAAGTAGCTGCCGGGTGCCCCGTAATCACGCCCAGCGACGTTGATGTCGAAGCCGTGATGCAGCGGAGACGAATAGGTCTCCGATCCCAGATGCCATTTCCCAATGAAACCCGTCTGATAACCCTGGTCGCGTAATGCCTCGGCGATGGTGGTTTCCGTCAACGGAAGGTCGCTGAGATACCTTCCCTCGCGCATTCGGTGTTTCGTGCGATCCCAGCGACCACCGGGCAACCACTGGGTCATCATCAACCGGGCGGGCGATTTCCCGGTCATGATTGCCGCTCGACTCGGCGTACAGACGTTGCACGCCGCGTAGGCATCGGTGAACCGCATCCCCCGGGACGCGAGCAGATCGATGTTCGGGGTTTCGTAGTAGCTGCTGCCATAACAGGACAGGTCGTTCCACCCGAGGTCATCAATCAAGACTAAGACGACATTCGTCGGCCTCGAAGAAGGCCTTTTGACTCGGTTGGCCTTGCTGGAAGCACTTCGATTTGGCCAGAAGTGGCGGTCCAGGAAGGCGATCTCTTGTTCCATCAGGCCGTCGACGCCTTTCAGGCCGTGGCCGGCATCAGGGATCGACACGAGTTGGCATTCCACCCCCGCAGCTATCAATGCATCCCGCAACCGAACTGACTGGTCATGCGGCACCAACATGTCCTCCGTGCCGTGCAGGATCAGGAAAGGGGCATCGTCCTGAGTCACGTAATGCGTGGGCGAGGCGCTTCGAGCCAGTGATTGGTTCTCTTGGATGGGACCGCCAATCAATCTGGACTCTGGCGAGTTGGGCGCGTCATGGTCAAGCTTTCCGGGTGCATCGTTCATTGAGAGAAGATCTGTGGGCCCGTAGCGTTCGAAGACGCAATCAACACGACTCGATTGATCAGCATGGTTGCCGAGCGTTCCGTTCAACTCTTCGACGTCAGCCGAGACGCCAAGCATCGCGGCCAGGTGGCCACCTGCCGATCCACCGCTAGCCGCAAAGCGTTCTGTATCCAAGTTGTATTGATCCGCGTGCGCCTTTAGCCAGCGTACGGCGGCTTTGCAGTCATGGATCTGAGCCGGCCAAGTGGCCTCGCCGCTAAGCCGATATCCAACCGTCGCAGCTGCGTACCTACCTGTTGCGGCAATCTCCTTCGCCCTGGACAGATAGCCAGCGCGATTTCCTTGGCGCCACCCGCCACCGTGAATGAGAACGATTGTCGGTAGCGGGTCTTCCACGCTGGGGGTCGACGGTATCACTAGGTCTAGCTGTTGTCGCGGATTCTCCGTGTCGGAGTAAGGAATGTCAGAAACGATCCTGAGGCGACCCATCGGCCGCTGTTCTATATTGCCACTCGGTTTCTCGACGATGACGTTATCAAAGTAGGCCGTGACATCGGCGGGCGGCCCATCCCACGGATCTCCGGTGTAAAGGCCACACTTGAAATAGGGGCCTTCCGGCAGGTTCAAGTAGTTTGGGCCTTCGTGGCGAACGACCGGTTCTCCATTGCGGTACAGCACGAATAAGCCATCACGATCGGTTGACCACCGCACGCGAGCTGACCAATTCACCCACTTGCCAAGATCGTCTTGGTATCGAATTGCTTCTGGCGACACTTCATGAATGTGTGTGCGTCCACTCCCGTCTGTTGTCGCGGGATCTTTTTGGTAGGAAAGGGATACCATGTAGCGACCAGATTCTTGATCGATGGCAAAGGCATTTGGATGTCCCTTGGCCCAAGCAAATCGATCGTTCATGCCGGGCTGCCATCGGTGCCACTGGGCTAAGATCGTGTGTCGTCCGGATGGCGAAAAGCCTTTGGGGAGGAACGTATCCCAGGCGTAGTATCGCGTCTCGCCCTTCCATTGGAATTCGCCGGGCAAATGGCGGTTCAGAGCGATCTCTGATCGTTCTTCCGTTCGCGGCACGTACGCTCGAAAGACCAGGCCGTCGCCTCGGGGATTCGGAACAACGGTCTGATGTTTGCCGCTCAACCGGACTTCGTCGAACCGGTCCGATTCAAAGTCGACAACCTGGATTGGTTCTTGCGCGAGCGTGACGGATGCCAAGAGCAGAAATGCTCCATTGATCAGCTGGACGTTGGTGAACCAACGCCATCCCAACGTGGCAAAAACGGAGCCTTTGGTTTTGACATAACGGCCGGGATGCGGTGTCATCGTTTGGCTCCGTTAGAGCGGGTCGGATAGGGAGTACCGCTCGCACAGCTAAAGTATGGAGTGACGGTTACTCGGGTAGACCGACTCCGACAAGTCGTCGTCGGGACCAGTTTTTGAACAGCTGAGTCGGATGGTTGGCCGTGACGCTGCGGCGTTTTCGATCAAGACGCGCCATCATAGCGGCAGTTTGAACTGCGCTGTGCGAACGAGTGTCGCTGATTGCTGGAAAGGGTGTCGATTGACGCTGGCTGGAGTTCCGTTTTGGGTTGGACCACCAAGCCGTGGGTGACATCGGTACTGCACAGCAGGTC
>JBCCUO010000014.1:0-14516 GCA_039196805.1 Planctomycetota bacterium
CGTGGCCGTTGTGATGGTTCTCCAATGCTTGAGGGCGGACTCGACGCGGCGACTCTCTTCGCCAGAGAGTTTCCATCGCTTCGCGGTGCCGCGAAGCTGAATGAGCGGATCGTCGCCAGCGACCAAGGTCGCTGCCAGCCCGCTGATGGCGGATAGTTGAGGGCGCGCCGACAAGACGGCTGCAGCCTGCTCTTGAGAGACACCTGATAGCTCCGGCCAGACTTTGTGCCGCAAACCGGTTTCTTCAAGTTTCGCGATCCCCTGGTCGGCGCTGGGACTGGCGAGGACGCGGCGCATCTCTGCGCCGATTCGTTCGCCTGAGACACAGTCAACCTCATTGGCCAGACGCCGAACTGCCGATTGGGTGTCTGAGGAGATCGTGAAACCCAGTGTTGTGGCAAACCGTACCGCTCGGAGCATGCGAAGCTTGTCTTCGCCAAACCTCTGCTCCGGGTCACCGATCGTACGAATCAGGGAGGCCTGCAGATCGTTGATGCCGCCGACGTAGTCGATCACAGATTCACTGTCAGGATCAAAGAACAGTCCGTTGATCGTGAAGTCGCGTCGCAACGCGTCTGCCTTGGCATTGCCAAAATGCACGCTGTCGGGCCGCCGACCATCGCTGTAACTGCCATCGCTTCGAAAGGTGGCCACTTCGGTGGGTTCGGCGTTCTCCGCCTGGGCGTCCAATCGGTCAGGTAGCACGGCCACGACGCCAAAGGAGGCGCCGAAGGCGAGCGTTTTACGTTTTCCGAAGACTTCGCGAACCGCATCGGGCTTCGCGTTGGTGGCCACGTCAAAGTCTTTGGGTACTCGCCCCAACAAGGCGTCACGCACGCAACCGCCCGCCAAATAGGCAACGAATCCAGCCTCCCGGAGCTGCCGAATGATTCGCCGGCCTTCCGCAGAGCGACGATGGCGCAGGGCGCGAAGAGCCTCGTCGGGAGGGGTTACCTGGTGCATCGTCTTGATTAGCGGCAGGGGATCATCGCGACGGAATCGCCAAAGAGGACGGCGGGATTCGGCGAACTTTGGGAAAAGCCTCGTCACCGTACAACACTCGATTGTCGATCCACGCCGCTTTCAGTAAAAGCGGGGGATGAACTTCGGCAAACCCAACACCAGACGGAAACGAGGGGTCGTGGGCGTGATCTTTCGCTCCGACCGCCTGCTGATCATCCGACGTTCGCTGACCGTGACCGCGCCAGGAAAGCTCTGTTTGCCGGGAGGGGGAATCGAAGCAGGGGAGACCGAAGATGAGGCGCTGGTTCGCGAGATGCAAGAAGAACTCGCAATCGACGTGGATCCGGTTCGCAGATGCTATCGTAGCGTGACGCCCTGGGGGACCAACTTAGCGTGGTGGCTGGCCGAGTTGGCTGATAACATCCAGCCGGTCGCCAATCCGGCGGAAGTGGCGGAGGTTCACTGGATGAACCGCGAGGAGATTTGCTCCGCACGCGACATGCTGCCCAGCCTGCCCACGTTCATTGAAGCGTGGGACAGGGGGGAAGTGGATCTCTAAACGGGCTAGCATCCACTGAGCCAAGCCGATGAATGCGGCTTGGAAAGAAAGCGTTTGCGAATCCCGTGAGATGGCGGCTAACTAGCGACTTGAACGTCGGCGTCGTCGACTCAGCAAGGCCATGCCGGCTGCAATGGACGCGAGTGCCCCGCAAGCAGGCTCGGGTACTGCAACGGCGTCGTCGAACTGGTAGACGATCGAGGCCTCGACAAACTCGTTCAGGCCTTCACCAAAGTCCTTTTCTTGCACAAGCGGGCCGAATTCGAATCTCACGTCGATCTCTCCATCCGCGAGCACCTCATCGAGTTGCGTCTCACTAAGAACCGCAGTTGCGGAAATGTTTGAACCATTGACGAAGTACCGTGATCCGCGGTCGTTATCCGGGCTGGTCTGATCGCTTACGAACTGGTCGTTTGCGGGGTCGCGGTCCCAGATTCTCCCCAGGGAGATGTCATCGATCCACATATCGATCCATTCTCCACCAAATCCACCATCGTCGAAGTCGCCGTCAAAGTCGCCCCTCGTCTGGATCGACAGCGTCCCACCATCAAACGAATCGGGATGCAGATCAGTGAACGTGATAACGACCGGTGGGGGTGGCACGACGACATCAGTGAATCCCTCCACGCGAACGGTTGGGGTGGTCACCGTAACAAGTTCGGCATGCACTGGAGTTGCAAGAAGTGCCGCCGTCAGAATGAGTATCGTGGTTCTGACTGCCCTCATGATCCTACTTTCGCTCGGCTATTGGTGATGATTCAGCCTTCCCTGCTCCCTTGCGATCAGTTTTCTCCCCCTCCTAGGGACCCCACCCAAGTTAGCGATTGCCTGACTGGTCGGGAAGTAAAAAGCTACGGAATCGGCATATCTTTTCAGGAAAAATCGTGACACCGGCTCCAAAAAACCTGGATAGACCGGCGAATCTAGGTCGCCAAAAAGCGACGTGAGAAGATGCGAGCGAACAGGTAAACTGACAAGCCAGCCAGAATTCCTGCCAGATCCGCGAGCAGGTCCCAGACATCAGGTTGGCGCCCTGGAACGAAGCCCTGAGTCAGCTCGTCGAGCACCGCGTAGGCGGAGGCCACCACCGCAATCGTCGTAAATCGCCTTGCAGCATGGGATGATTGGGTAACGTAGCAAAGCAGCCAGGTCAGGCCCAAGTAGGCGATGAAGTGTTTCGATTTGTCGCTCAGCTGGGCTGCGACATCAGGTGGTGAAGGCAGATGGGTGCCGGCGAAAATCAGCAGCCAGTAAGCGGCCAGGACGAAGATGCCGAGCCTTACATTCAAGATGCGGATTCTGGTCAAGGGCCGCATGGATTGAGCTTCCTGATCGGGCGGAGCACGTTGGCAGGGGTGGTTGATTGTGTCGGATGGTCTGCAAGGCTAGCTTGCAGTGAGCGGCTCTCGAACCGCCGCTCGCCACCATCTAAGCAGCCCGAGGGACGTGCCGTGTTCATCCATACGATTGCTTGCCAGGGTTTGACGACCAGACTCGTCTTTCATTACCTGATCTCGGTAGTGCTTCTGTTGATGGTGGGGTTGCAGGTGACCGTTGCATCAGCCGACGAATCTGCGAACGAAGCGACGAAGGTGAAGGCGACCAAGCAAGGTTGGCAGCCAATGGTCAAGCACTGGAGAGCGGTCGATTTTGGTGGTGATGGCCCGGTGACGATTGAGCCAACGCTGCTGACGCTTGGTTATGGTGATCCGATGACGGGAATCCGCTGGAACCAACCCTTCCCCAAGCAGAACTTTGAGGTTCGCATGGAAGCTCGCCGCACCGACGGCAATGACTTTTTCTGCGGGCTAACGTTCCCTGTGGGTGATGGCAGCTGCAGCCTGATTCTGGGCGGTTGGGGAGGCGGGGTCGTCGGATTAAGCAGCATCGACGGAGCCGACGCAAGCGAGAATCCGACGTCTGACTACAAGCAGTTTCACAATGATCAGTGGTACAAGATTCGTGTTCGTGTGGATCACCAGCAGATTCAATGCTGGGTTGATGAGAAGTCAATTGTGAAACAGGAACGCGGCGACCACGAATTCGAGGTGCGATTCGAAATGGATCCCACCCTGCCGATTGGATTGGCGAACTATCAGTGCGAATCCGAGTTTCGAAAGCTTGAGTTCCGCCGTATCCCTGAAGGCGAGATCAAGGCGAAATGAAGGAGTCGGCGACGATTGGCGAAACGCCCTCGATCGATATTGACCAGCATTACATGCAGCGGGCCTACGAACTTGCCGTGGAGGCGGCTACCCGGGACGAGGTGCCGGTCGGAGCGGTGATCGTCAAGGATCATCGCATGATCGCTGCGGCTGCGAACCAGCGTGAAGCACTCGATGATCCGACCGCTCACGCCGAGATGATCGCAATCACGCAGGCAGCAGCCGCGGTCCAGGATTGGCGGCTAGAAAACACGACCTTGTACGTGACGCTGGAACCCTGCGTGATGTGCGCCGGCGCGATTCTGCAATCGCGTGTGCCTCGGGTCGTTTTTGGGGCGGTCGACGCAAAGGCCGGCGCGGTCAGCAGCCTGTTTAGGCTACTTCAGGACCCTCGTCTGAATCATCGCTGCGAGGTGACATCGGGCGTGATGGCCGAACCCTGTGGTCGGATCCTGACCGAATTCTTTGCCGCCAAACGGGCGTTGGGCAAGAAGTAAGCTGTAGCGATTATGCGGCTTCTCGGAATTCTGATGCTTTTGGTGCCAAAGAAGCTAAGCCCGGACAATGATGCGGTCCGATACTACCGGCACAACCGGAACCGAAACGCGCTTGGCGTTCCTGCTGCGAATTCGCATCCAGGGGGGCGTCCCGCAAGAGACAGGGCTGAGTGTGCCCTTCGGTTCCGAGTGGGCTTGCCTTATGCAGGCGGCAAACATTGGACAGCGGTTGAATGATCAAAGCCGATCAGCCGGGTCAAAGTAACAAGCAAGACGGTGGAACTAGCGATGTCGGTACGGAAGCTGACGGCAAGTGTGCTCGCGGCCCTCGCAATGTTGACGGGGGCGGCATCGGTCCAGGCACAGGAACACTTCCCTGCGGCTGATCCCTTCGAATTCGATCCCGACTTCAATTGGTTCGAGCCGGTCTACGAGATGGACCTGCTGGACGTGAAGCCAAAGAAACGGGCCAACTACGGTTGGTTTGCGACATACGATCGATTGAATCTGTATGGTTCGCGACCGGAACTGAATGATCCGAACACCGCACCCGAAGCTCGCATCGATAGCGGCTGGGGACACCGGTACGAAGTCGGGTACATGCTTCCCGACAAGGACACCGGTTGGTTGTTCAACTGGACAGACGCCAGTGTTGGTGAGTATGACACCCTGGAGCGTGAGCGAGCGAACCGGTTCGTGGAGATCCCTGATGCCGATCTGTCACCGTTCTTCCCGGGACTGGCAGTGCCGCCTCGCGATGGCAACAACATCGGATTCCCCTTCCGATTCGCCTCGGTCGAAGATTCGCTGAACGTTTTCTCCTTCGACAGCTACGAGCTGAACAAGACTTGGCGGCTGGAACCGTATCACTACGGAGGCATCCTGGAGCCGATGATTGGCGCTCGCTGGATTCGTATCCGCGACATCAACCAGAACATGGCTTACCGCGTGACGGGAGATCCAATCAGTCCCCTAACGATCACCGGGTTCCTGGGATACGCCGAACAGTTGCAGACAGCTCAGCAGATCACCGAGAACGAGATCATGACGGGCCAAATCGGATTTCGCTATTTCAAGCACCGTGGCAAGTTCATCTTCTCAACGGGGTTGAAAGTGTTCGCCGGTGGCTCATGGCAAGCGTCTGATAGCCAGATTCGAGACGAATACCAGATCTACAGCTTGACGGCCGCCACGGCGCCTGCACAGGGAGACCTGCCCGTTCTGATCATTGACGACAAGACCGACATCGTGACCACGCGGAACGAGGAGTTGGTCGTTGGTTTCGACGTCCAAGCGGAAATTGGCTACCAACTGACCAAGATGATCACGATCCGTGGTGGATTTCAGTTGATCGACGTCGCCTCGGGTGTGTGGCGAGGTGGCGACGCGGCCGGTGCCGTCGGAGGCGGTGACCTGGATCAGGACTTGGTCATGCTTGGCGGTACGTTTGGCATCACCCTCAACCGCTAAGGCCACCCGGCTCGACTCAATCATCAAGCCGCGTGCAGGTTCGCACGCGGCTTTTTTGATGCGCGGAGCCTGCTGCTCCGGGAGGGAGGCGACAAAAAAACCGACGCCCTTTAAGGGAGCCGGCTTCGTTGTTCGTTGAATGAGGGGGAGTGCCCTGTATGGCAGCTACGTCTTGGGAGCCAATTTGCGAAGCTCTTCCAGCTCGATGCTGAGGCGATGACGCAGGGGGCTTTCGGGACGCAATTCGTTCTCAAGCAGTTCTTCGGCTCGTTCGAACATTTCATCGCTTCGTTCGGGATTTCGCATGAGGTCCCGGAACATACTTTCGACGGCGGCTTCAGTCAGCAAAATGGACTCTCCGTAGGGCGGGGGTGAATTGACGGGGAAAGGACGCCCACCAGTGACATCCGCATCCGCACCATGCGGGTTGACCTTCCGTCAGACCAGCTTGCAGGATCATTCGGTCAACCCTGCTGGCAACGATCTTGTCACCTGATTCTAGAGGCAGTCGTTGCCGTCGCAAGAGCCAAAGCCGGCAAGCCGCAATGTCAATCGCTTTTCCCGGTGCTGGGGACAACGCGCCGATTGGCAGGCTGGCGAGGCGTATGGTTGACACGAATCTCGTCGAAGTCTGAAACGTTGGAGGCAAATAGATCCACCAATTGAGGGTCCCAGTACCGCCCCCTGCCTTCCTGCAAGATGTCGGTCGCCTGAGCGGTTGGCATTCCCTTTCGATAGGGTCGATCGCTGGTCATGGCATCGAACGCATCGCAAACCGCTAAGATACGCCCGTCTAACGGAATCTCCTCACCGACAAGTCCGTCTGGATAACCGTTACCGTCAAAGTGCTCGTGATGGTAGAGCACGCCCGGCAGCACGTCGCGGAGCGCCTCCAGCTCATGAAGGATTCTCCAGCCCGCGTCCGTATGTGTCTCGATGATCGCACGTTCGGCTCGGTCCAACTTACCGGGTTTCTGCAACACGTCGTCTGGGATCGCAATCTTGCCGACGTCATGCAACAGGCCGGTCAAGTAGATGTGCTCACAGTGTGCTTGGCTCTCCCCGCGCAAGGTCGCCAGCTGCCGGGCAAAGCGTGCCACTCGTTCACTGTGCCCGCACGTGTAGGGGTCACGCGCTTCCACGGCGTTGACCAATGCACAAACCACGTCTGTAAAGAGTTCCTCTTTCTGTTTCAGCAAGCGCGCGTTATGAAGCTGGGCGGCCAGTTGGTTCGTTGCGGTCTCCATGAGAGACGCCTGAACGGTGGTGAAGCCGAGCTGTGCCCAAGGCACATGCGTTGTGGATTCGTCGCGTCGATTGCAGGCGATCAACCAGCCGTGCATGCGACCTTCACTGCGACACTGAACCAACACCAACTCCTTTAGGTTGCCGGCATCGATGGCTTGCCGTTTCGGTTGACTGGCGAAGTTGTTGCGCACCACCGGATGCGACTCCGCCTCTTCCCGATACTCCTCAACCAACTTGAAAAGGGTCGGCTGGTTCACGACCGCTTCGCCAGACCATATCGGCTCGCCCAGGCTTTGCTGTTCATCGTCGGCTCCGACCCAAGCGATGGCCTCGGTGCCGACACCTTCGGCCAGAGGTAGCAAAGACCGCAGTACCAGGTCGCTGACCGAGTGAGCCATTTCGTTCAGCTCCATTGATCCGGCCAATGACCGGATCAACGAGATTTCTTCAAAGTCGTTGAGCACTTGGGCGGTCAACGCATCGACTTCCGACTGCATCTGTTCGTTGTAGTTGCGAGACGCCTCCAGCTGTATGACCGCGCGAGCATGATTGCGCACCTGCTCGGATTCTACGTTCCGGCATTCGCAAACTGCTTGGCTGCCACGAGGCAGCTCGATGACGACCTGGCAACGTCCAGCTCCCAAATCCCGCACCGTCGAGACGACCGCTGGGAGTGACTGTTCAGCCTCCAGGCCGAGCGGCTTCTGGCCCGCAACGCACTGAACAGGGCGAGCAAGCTCACAAGACAGGATTTCGGCAAGAGCATGATCGAGATCGTTGATCAGTGTCTTGGTGCTGGTCATCGATGATTATCCCGAAACGGACTGCGGACTAGATTCGATGGACTCCGACACGCCGATGACACCGGTGCTCAACGGATTGGCGGCGCATTTTGTGCGATAGGCGTTCGCCGTCTCGGTCAAGACGTCCACGATCAGATTGGGACTGAACGGCTTCGCAAAGATTCGGTGGATCGATAGTTCGTCCACCACTTTGGATTCGGTCAACTCCAGCTGTCTTCCGGTGACCAGAAAGATTGGCACCAACTCGTTGATCGATCGGACTTTTCGAAAGAGTTCGACGCCGGTCATTCGGGGCATTTCTTGGTCGCTGACAACCGCTTCGAAATCACCCGACTGAAAGCGTTCCCAGGCATCCTGACCGTCGTAGCAGACGGTGGGCTGCATTCCGGACGACTTGAGCTTGAAACCGAGAACCTTGGCCAGGCCAGGATTGTCCTCAGCCACCAACACTCGAATGGGGAGGGATGACATTGGTGACACCTATTCGTTGATGGCCGGAGTGCCGCCCGAGCCAACGGAGAGCTCGCTTGCCAGTGCCGCACCGCTTGCGGTAACGACCTCATCGACCTCCACACTTTCCGGGATAGGAACGAAGGCTTCTGGCAAGTCATCGCCCCGAACGGAGTCACAAAATCGCTCGATCAAATCAGGATCGTGAAGACCGCGACGGGCGCGCTCACGCAGGATCTGAATCGCCTCACCATGGGTCTTGGCACGGCGAAAGGGCCGGTCGTTCGTCAGAGCGCTGTATACATCAACAATCCCAACGATCTGCGCCTTCAACGGAATCTCGCTCCCGCGTAGCCCATCGGGATAGCCTGTGCCGTCGAAGTGTTCTTTGTGGTGGCGAATGATGGGCAACACGGGTCGCAACGGCTTCAGCGGCGAACAGATGTCACATCCGACTCGTGGGTGCTGGTGGAACAACGCACGTTCGCGAGGCGTCAGCGGGCCGGTCTTTTCCAGGATGGAATCGGGAATCGCAATTTTGCCAACGTTGTGTAGGATCGCGCCGTATCTCAGTGTCTTCAGTTCGGCTTCATCCATGCCCATTGACTTGCCGAATTCGACTGCGACGTTGGCCACCTGTTCCACGTGGCCGCTGCTGTACCCATCTTTGCTGGCAACGGCGCGTGCCAGGCTCAAGGCAACACTATCGGCGCCAATCATCTCGGCGTTGCTGCGATGCATTCGGGTGACCGACCGAAGTCGAACCGCCAACTCGCCGCGATTGATCGGCTTGGATAGGAACTCGTCGGCCCCCGCTTCAACGGCGTCGCTGATTTCTTCGTTGCTACCGCCACTGGTCATGACGACAACCGGAATGGTGCGGTACTGCAAGTCTCCCTTCAGCCGACGGCAGACCTCCAGACCACTGATGCGGCTGAGCTGCGCATCGATCATGATTGCGTGGGGCTCAGGACGCTCCATTGCGATCTTGAGTGCCTGCTCTCCGTCACACGCCTCAACCACCTCGTAGTCTTGTTTGACCAGCGCAAGCTTGAGCAGTTTACGGATCGTGGCGTTGCCATCAGCGATCAATAACCGCATTTGCTGGTGTTCGCGTTTGGCTGCTTCACTGAACTTGTCGGCAAAGTCTTCCGAGAGTCGCGGTTCGTCTGGTGAGTCCTTCATGGGCCTGTTTCGCATGGTGTCTAAACCACCAATTCGTTGATCGCTGCCATTGAGGCTGGTGGGCTGTACTGAACGACGGTCTCTTCCCCGTCCTCGTCCTGAATTTCCGATTCCCGCGGAAGCACGACGGTGAACATCGTCCCCGTACCGACAACGCTTTCCACGTCGATCGTACCGCCGTGCAGTTCGGCAAGGTGTTTGATGATGGCCAGTCCCAGGCCGGTGCCGATGCCTTGATCGGCAACCGCGGCTTGGTAGTAGGGTTCGAACAAGTGACTGAGGTGTTCGGGTGCAATGCCGCGTCCTGTATCACGAACGCTGATTCGGAACGTGTCTGCCTCATCGGGACGAATGCGGACCATCACATTGCCACCATCGCTGTTGTATTTGATGGCGTTGGTCAGCAGATTCAGCAGGATCTGACGTAATCGCAAGGGATCTGCTGTTACCTCCTGAAGCTCTGGGTCCACCTGAGCTGTGACGGTGACGCCTGATTGGTCGGCCCTTGGGCCGACCATCGCAACGCACTGGTCGACCAGCTCGACCAAGGCGACCGCTTGTGGAGCCAGGCGGATCATGCCGGCTTCCGCCTTGGCATAGTCCAGGATGTCGTTGACCAGGGCTAGCAGATGCTGTGCAGCTTCATCAATGTCTCCGATGAACTCTTTTTGATCGTCTGTCAGTTCGCCGGTACTGCCATCCAGGAGCGTTTCGCTGATCGCGGTGATTGTCGACAGCGGTGTGCGGACTTCGTGCGACGTCCTTCGCAGCGCTTCGGCTCTCATCGCGACCAACTGCTGTTCAAGTCGGTTGCGAAGCTCGCGTCGTTTCTCGTCGCGTTGCATGTGATAACTTGCAATCAGAACTCGGACGGTCAGGTACAGCAGCGCGGCCAGGCCCAACATATCTCGAAGGGAATCAAAGACTGGATTCCAATGGTCCGGTTTGGCCGCGTAGTACAGCTGCGCGAACATGGTCGCCGCGACAATGGCAACGATCGCCGAGGCCAGGCCGATCGCCTTTCGCCTCACCAGCGCGTAGGCTGAACCCACTGCAGCCAAGTAATACAAGATCAACAGCATGCGATCTGCGAACGCCTGGCTGTGCATCAAGCTGAGGAAGATGACGGCGAGCGCGAAGATGCCGATTTCTGGCGACACAAGCCGCGCTAGGAAACCTCGTTTTTCTTGCATGAATTCTCTCCCCGGGATCAACTTGCCTGGACACAACGCCAGCAAGCCGATCAACCCTACGACGCAATTCGAAACGCGGAGATTGATTGAGACGCCGGCTGGGGGTCACCGGCAGAGGGGGAGATGAGTTTGGCGGTTATGCCGACTGAATCGGCACAAGGTCATCTCACAACGAACCACAAGATGGTCAGGAAGTGGATCGTCGCGGCAGCCATGACCCAGAAATGCCAGATGACGTGCATGTACTTCATGCGGTGATCATTCATCAGAAACGCGACACCCACCGAGTAACTCACACCGCCCAGCAGCATCCCCCAAGCCAATGCTGTGGGAACACTGCAAACCAAGGGAATCGCTGGCAGCCAGCCCAGCAACAGATAGGAGACCGTCCCGACCGCGTTCACCCGATGTCGCAAAAACAGTTTGGCAAAGGCCCCCGTGAGTGCGGCAACCCATATCGTCGTGATCAGGGGAGCACGCACCGAGTCGCTCGCGAACTGAAACGCAATCGGCGTGTAAGTCCCAACAATCATCAGATAGATCATCGCTTGATCCAGGGCGCGAAAACGATTCAGCCATGGCTGCGTCAAAAAGACGTGCGATAGCGTCGACGCAAAGAAAGTCGCGAAGACCGTCGCCATGTAGGCAAACACAGCGATCGCCATGTCTCGGTCGGTCGAAAGAGCCTGGCCAACGAGGTAGATGCCCGCAACCACGGATAAGATCGTCGCGATGGCGTGAGAGAGAGCATTGGCCCACTCCTGATCGGGCCGAACCGGTGCTTCCGCGGTTGCCGTCACGCTAGGTTCACTCACCGGCACGAGTGCCTAGCCAACCGCGCTGCCGTAGCCAGTCACCACAAAGCTCTGTCCAGCTATCTTCCTCGCTGTCGCTTTCACGCGCCCCGAAACCGTGACCGCCAGCGGAAAAGACGTGCAGTGCCGAAGGGCTTTTTTGACGGACCAACTCCGTGAACACCGCCACGCTTCCCAAGCAGGAGATGCGATCATCTATGGCATGTGCAAAAAACATCGGAGGCGTTTCGCCGTCAATCGTGATGTCCTCCAACACCTCGGTGCTGCCGTTCTCCTCGGTCAACCAGGCCGGATAGACCAACACAGCGAAGTCGGGAACAAAGTCTGCCTCATCTGTCTTGTCGATCGGCTCGTAGTATCGCTCTTTCGCGGTCGCCGCTCGGACGCTCGCGTGACCACCGGCGGAGAATCCCAAGACGCCGACACGGCGGATCGGCTTGCCAGTCGCCGTTCCCGTTCGCACCATCGCAATGGAACGCTGGATATCCTGCACGGGCGCTTTCCAGCGTGAGTTCTCTGATCGTGTCGGCACGCGATACTTCAGAACGATCGCGGTGACCCCCATGCCACGAAGCCACGTTGCGATTTCGGTCCCTTCAAGGTCCCAGGCCAAGATCGAGAATCCGCCACCGGGGCAAATCACGACCGCAGTGTCCGTCGCGGCATCCTCTGACGGAGAGAAGACGTGAAGTTCGGGAGAGGAAACGTTGCCCAACCGGACCACGCGTTGGCCGCCAACGGATCGGCCATCCTTGCCTGTCGTGTCCGCTTCGGGTTCGCTGGGAGCATTCCAAGTCGGTGGTGCTTCCGGCCAAACCTTGACGACCTTCTCGCCAACTGGGATCGGTTCCGATCCCTGCAGCAAAGACGCTAAGGTCACAGAGCCGAAAAAGGTAAGGGCCGTGGTCAGACGAGCCAGTCGATTGGCGAAAAGCATGTTTGATATTCCTGGGCGTGGGGCGATCAATTGCGTGGATCGGGTCATGTGAAACGTCGAGGGCAAGAACGGAATTAGTCGTCGGTCTTGATTCGAATACGACGATACTCGATCTGACCGCGGTCGCCTTCGAGTCCGATTGGCCCTGACTCGGGCATCTTCAAAGCTGCTTCGATCACCTCGCCGTTACAGGTGCAATGTGCGACGTTGTCACGCACGACAACCTCCAGTTCATTCCACTGTTGCGGGCGATAGCGTTTCAGTTTCTTGTAGGGGCCCGCCAGAATGTAGTCACGTACCTGCGATTGTGGCTGACGCAGGAACACGCCGCTGTCAGCGTTGGGTGTCGCTCGAAACTCTAACCGTAGCGTGAAGTCTTGGGAATAATCGGCCGTTGTCCAAAGCTGCTGAATCTTGCGACCTTCCGGCGGTGTTGCGACGATCAGGCGTCCGTTTCGCGCCATGTATCGACCGTCGGGCGATTGTTTTGCTTGATCGAGTGCCACGCGAGACTCAACCAAAGGCCAAACGACGCCCTTGGGCGATCTTCCGAGCCAACGTTCTCGGCCGACTCGCATCTTGGGAGGCGTCGGTCGATATTCCCAACCTGTCAGATCGTGACCGTTGAAAAGACTCGTGAAACCCGCTTCAACTTCGAACCAATCGGGTTGTGTCTCGACGAATCCCAGTGTTGCAAAGATCGGCAACAGCGCCTGCTTCCACTTCAGATAACCGGCTCGATTCGGGTGCAGAAGATCCGGGAACTCGGCGGGGATGGCATCACCGGACTTGGTGGCAAACAGAGTCCATGTGTCTAGGACGGTGATTCGGGCATCACCACGCACCGCGTCGCGGATCAACTCGTTGAGTCGCTTGATCTGGTCGGCAGGACGCTTCTTGACTTCGCTGCTGGGCATCACCAAGCAGACCACAACCGGCAGCTGCTGGTTGTGTTGATGTAGCGAATCGATGATCAACCGGATGTTGCCAACGATCGTCTCGGGAGTCGCCTGTTCTTCCAGGTCATTGGTGCCCATTAACATCACGACCCCGGCCGGATCCAAATCAAGCACATCCTCTTGCAAGCGGATCAGCATCCCGCGAGTCGTGTCGCCACTGATGCCTCGGTTGGCGACGTGCAAGTCGCCGAAGTCCTGCTCAAAGTCGTCTTTCCATCCTTGTGTGATCGAGTCACCCAGAAAGACCACGGCGCCTCGGCTTTCCTGTTTGTTGTCGGCAAACGTGGACCGACGACGTTGCCACGTCTCCTTCATCCATTGATACCGTCGAATCGGACCGGTGCCTGGCAACCCGTCGTCCGACTCCGGTATCAGAAAGGTACTTTCTAGATTGGTTTGCACGCTCGTTGAGTCCTGCGCGCTGGCGTTCACCCCAGGCACAAACAGGAAGGAAGTCGCGAGAGCAAAAGCGAGTCGGCAGAAAAGTGGTCGCATCGATCGACTACGTCAGTGAGCGGAGGAAGTTTGGCAGGCCAGTGGTCAGCGTCACAGTCTACCGACCGATCGACCTGCGGGTTGCTTCAGACGAAAGCTGCGAGCCGAAATCAGCCCCCTCCGGGACAAATGGGGACAAGCACCTGCAATGGACGTTTCTTCCGAGGTACGCTCGTTGTCATCGCGGAATCGGACGCCGGTACGCGAAGGTCACCCAAGTCGTGAGATCGCACGAGAACGGGCTACCGTACTGTAGCCGTGGAATCCTGGTCGTTTGAAGTAACGTGGTGGCCGCCGCGACCCGTTACTCGGTACCCTGCATCGGACAAAGAAACGTAGACCATTCTCGTGAACCCGAATCCATACCGTTCCCCTGCGTCGTTGGTCCGACGACAAACTACCATTCAGCGGTTACTACCGTACCTGATTCTGAACGGCACGTTGGCGACGTTTTACGCTTCGCTTGCCTTGCTCCCGTTCTTGCTTCCCGCCGCATACTTCTTCGATATCTCGGCTTCTGCGAATGGCGACCCGGTTACCTACCAGATAACTATGACGTCGGTTGAATGGTCCGGAGCGTCCTTGGTGACGATTCCTGTGCTTTTTCTGTTGGCCAATGGATCGTTGTTTGTGCTTCGCGATTTGTGGCACGGGGTAAGAAAACGAATACACTAGGGCCGATATTCGAGAGGGTAGAGGCAATTCATTCGGCTTTGACCTGGGTGGGGCATGCTCAAGCACCAACGACGCGCGCTGCTTGCAACAGCAATCGCCGGA
>JBCCUO010000015.1:0-14240 GCA_039196805.1 Planctomycetota bacterium
CCGGAAACGGCCGAAGTCGTTGCATATGCCCAAGTTGTGTCTGAGGCGACCGACGGCGCGTTCGACGTGACGGTGGGGCCGCTCGTCAACGCTTGGAGTTTTGGATCGACCGAGAGAACCCGCACGATTCCCAGCGATGCATCCTTACAAGAACTCCGCAGCAGTGTGGGTTACCAAAAGCTCGCTGTCCGGATAGACCCTCCCGCGCTTCGCAAGTCGATTCCTGAACTGCAGGTCGACTTGTCGTCGATCGCGAAAGGACATGGTGTCGACCGAGTCGTCGAGCTTCTGGCCCGGCTTGGCTTTGCGTCGGTATTTGTCGAGATTGGAGGTGAAGTCCGAACCACAGGCAACAAAGCGGGTCAACCTTGGCGGGTGGGGATTCAGATGCCGGACGCCGAATTGATTCAAGGGATGGCCGTTCATCCGCTGACGGATCGATCAATGGCTACGTCGGGTGACTATCGCAATCGCTACGAAGTCGACGGTGTGATGTACTCACACACGATCGATCCACGAACCGCCAAGCCGATCACACACGATCTCGCCTCAGTCACGGTCATCGCTGACACCTGTATGGAAGCGGACGCGTGGGCGACCGCACTGAACGTCTTGGGCTACCAAGCAGGAATCGAAAAGGCAAGAACCATGAATGATTTGAGTGTCTTGTTGGTGCAAAGGACCGGCGATGCAGGCTACGAACTTCTTGGCACCGGCGATTTGGCCAAGTTCTCCAAGCAAAGCATCACGGCGGTCACTGAGTCAGCAACTGCGACCGGATTTGACTTCGCGGCGCTCACTCCGATCTGGATGGTCACCGGACTTGCCTTCGGCCTCGTTCTGACCGGAATGGCCGTCGGCGTGATGTTCGGTCGCAAGGCGATCGGCGGGTCGTGCGGAGGGTTGAACTCGCAGACCAACCCCGATGGCACCAGCAGCTGCACGATGTGCGGCAGCCCCAGCGAAGCTTGCAAGGAGCTGAAGCAAAAGATGGAAGACGCGAAGGCCTAGCCGATCAGTTGACCTGTCACCTGGGACGTGTAGTCAACCATGTGCGCAAAAGAGTCTCCGGCAAAGTCGAACTTCATGTTTCTGCGGTGTTCGGCTGTCAACGCTTGACCACCGATGATCAGTCGGGGAGTAGGACCCGAATCGGTCCGTCGAATTCGTTCAAAGAGCCGCGCGTTCTGCTGATAGGCTAACTCTGGATCGGACACAATCGTGTAGCTGACCCAGACGATACGAGGACTGTACTGGTCGATCGCAGCCAGCATGCTGTCGCAGGGAACCTGCGCGCCCAGCGACACGGTTTGAAAGCCTTCCTGTGACAACAGAATCGCGATCATCGACGACCCCATGTCGTGAAGCTCACTGCCCAAAGATCCGCCAATGGCGGTCGGGCAATTCAGGTCAACTGACGTGCCGTCCCCCGGCGCAGACATCTTGGCACGCAGCGTGCCCAACGCGTCACGAAGCACTCCGCTGCAGAGGTGCTCCTGAAAGACATCCAGGTCGCCCGACTGCCATTGTTTGCCAACTTCCCACATGGTTGGCGCAAGGATGTTGTCAAACAGCGTGGCCATCGACTCGCCGCGTTCCACGCAACGAATCAATTCTTTCGACAATGATTTGCTATCTCCATCGATCAAGTACTGGAAGACGCGAGCGACCGTTAGGGGTTGCACGGTCCGACGTCGGGCACGGACCGGCGGCATGGCTTCGACACCATGGCTTCGCACCCATCGTTCGACGTCGGCGGCGGGAATGCGGCGATGCCCGCCCGGTGTCCGTACCGTCGGAAACACGTTCTCGTCACACATGCGTTTAACGGTTGATTGACTAACGCCAATCATTCGGGCCGTTTGCATGCAAGACAGGTATTCGGACATGGCCATTTTTCTCCCTTGATCAAGTCAGCGATGTCGGCCCGCACTTGGTCCCTCGAAACCACCTTCGCTCACTAAGCATTGATCGTAACTTCTGTTATCGACCCAGTCGAAATCTCGATTTGGACGTTTTTACCTTTACCACTCCTGCTGTTTCTGCCGGTCGCGCGGCCTGACCACCGGAGATTCGATTTTGCCCTGTGCACTCTTGGCAAATCCAGCCTGAAAAAACTTGTCGACCGGCCTGACCGTCTTGGAACCGCCCACGGGACGGTCGTCCTGGTTACCACGATTTTGAGTTTGTTTTGAACGCTTTGCCGGGCCGTGCCGGTAGCTCCAAAGCCTCCGGTTCCATGCAATGAGCCGTGTGGGAAACGAGGCAGACAGCCCCGTGGCGGGGGTACATCCTGACGGTTCTCTCGACCATCCGGCCTGGCTCAGAAAGATGGACGTCGAATTCGATGGAATCCGTTCAGAAACGCTGACATGCCGTCGGCTCGCGAGCCAGTGTTCGGAGTTCGGCCAACCCAGTTCGGTCGAGCGAGACTCGCGGCTGTCCTCCCGATGGTCAGTCGCTCATCTTTGATCCGCATTTGAAATTGAGAACACACCATGATCCGCCTCCTGGGAAAACGACACGACGAATCGGCCGAGCGAGAAACAAAGCTGTTGGCCGAGATGAAGGCGATTCAGGCCGAGCTGAATTCACTTCATGAAGCCAACGCCACGATCTCCTTTGAGCCTGATGGCACCATCCTTGACGCCAACGAGAACTTCCTAGGTGCAGTGGGTTACGAGCTAGACGAAATCATCGGTCGTCACCACCGAATCTTCGTTGACCCCGCTGAAGCCTCCAGTCGCGAGTACCGCGAGTTTTGGAACGACCTCTCTCGCGGCATAGCCCAGACGCGAGAATTCAAGCGCATCACCAAGAGCGGTCGCGAGATCTGGATTCAAGCCTCATACGTCCCAGTGCGAAACGAAGAGGGTCATGTCGTCAAAGTGGTGAAGCACTGCTCGGACATCACCGACTTGGTCGACGAACGAGCGCTGAACGAAGCTCAGCTAAAGTCGATCAATCGCTCACAGGCAGTGATCGAGTTCAATATGGATGGTACGATCATCACTGCCAACGACAACTTTCTGCAGGCGGTCGGCTACAGCCTGGATGAGATCAAGGGCAAGCATCACGGTCTCTTTGTTGAGCCGGCATACCGAGAGTCGGCGGAATACCGCGACTTTTGGAAGAGCCTGAATCTGGGTGAGTTCCGAGCGGGTGAGTTTCAGCGTTTCGGTCGCGGCGGCAAGGAAATCTGGATCCAGGCTTCGTACAACCCGATTTTGAACGATGCCGGCACCCCCGTGCGCGTGATCAAGTTTGCTAGCGACATCACCAACCAGGTGCAGCTTCGTCGCCAAGCCGTCACGGTGGGTGACGCGGTCGCAGACAGCGCCGGTCAGATGGTTTCGACGATCACGGAAATCTCCGAGAACGTAAACCGAACTGCAGGCCTGGCCTCCTCTGCCGAAGACATGTCGGTGCAAACGGGGGACGCGGTTCGCAAGTTGGAAGCCAGCAGCCATGCGATCGAAAAGGTCGTCGAAGTCATCCAAGACTTGGCTGACCAAACGAACCTGCTGGCATTGAATGCGACCATCGAATCGGCTCGGGCCGGTGAAGCGGGTCGAAGCTTCGGCGTCGTTGCAGGCGAAGTCAAAGAACTGGCACGCCAGACAGCCGAAGCGACGAAGAACATCGAGAGCTCGGTGGACGAAATCAAGGAGAGTGTCGCCGGGGTCGTCGACTCGACCGGCATGATCACGCAGAGCGTTGCCGATGTGAACGTCAACATGACCACGATCGCCGCCGCGGTGGAAGAGCAATCGGTCACGATGTCTTCGCTTAGCGATACGGCTAACCAACTACGGGAATGCTAGGACTCTTGCGGATCACCTAACCATTCCCGTGAAGGGGCATTCCTGGACCGATCAGGGATGCCCCTTCATCCATGCGCACTGTCGGAAAAGCGGTCTCATCCCGTGCTCTCGGGCCCAGTTCGCTCCCCCGCGTAGATCGTCGCATGAGCATCCACCATCGCCTTGACGGTGAATTCCGACTCGATTCTTCGCTGGCCGTCTAAGCCCATTCTTGTTCGCGACGCCGGATCCTGAAGCAATGATTCACTGGCCCGGGCTATGGCCGCTGGATCACCGGTTGGAACCAACTTGCCTGTCACGTCGTCCGTCACCAGGTCTCGATTGCCGGGAATATCGCTGGCGATGACAGCAACCCCCGCCTGCATCGCCTCGATGACCGCGTTGCTTTGTCCTTCGTACTCGCTGCCGATCCAAAACAGATCCGCGTGCGGCAGCAGCTGCGCAACGTCGTCGCGATGGCCAGCGAACCGAACATGATTGGGATGCGAGACGGCATCGCGATGTCGCAGCAATTCCCCCTTCTGTGGGCCGTCGCCGATGATCACCAACGTGGTGTCCTCGCGAAGGGTCGCCAGTAGCTCTCCCGCCCAAATCAGATCGCGATAGCGTTTCTGAGGCCAGAGGCGTCCAACCGCCAGAATCCAGTGGCGATCCGCCGCGATGCCCAGACGCAATGCTGCCTGATCACGCGAGATCCTCTCGACGGTCAACGGCTCGATCCCATTCGGAATGACCCGAAACTTCTGAGGGTCGATTCCTCGGCCGGCGTAGAAGTCGCGCACTCCACCACTGTTGGTGGTGATACACTCCGTCCGCTTGGCCAAGCAGCGGTCAATCCAGTCGTGCCACCATGACTTCCAGGGATCCACGCACCGTTCGCTGGCCAGGATTCGGGGAACTCGGGCCGCCAACGCTGCGGCTCGTCCGAAGCTGTTGGCGGCGAAAATCCATGTGTGCACGACGTCCGGTGCAAAGGCTTTCAACCCAAAAACCAGCCGCCAAAGCGCCGTCGGATCCGCTTTGAATCGCTTGCCGATCACGGTCACGGAAACACCGTGCTGACGCAGTCGGTCCCCCAGAGGTCCATCATGCGTCAGGACGAAGACGTGGGTTTCGAACTGATCCCTGGGAAGGTTTTCGGCCAACAAGCAAAGCTGTTTTTCGGCACCGCCCTGCACCAACGTCGGAATCACCAGGGCAACGCGAATCGCCATCACGACACCTCGCTGCGGCGGTCAGGCTCCACCGACCTGTTGTCGTGGCCACGTCGAACCAGCGCCGACGGATGCGAACGATCCGCCTGGTAATGACACACGGCCGATTCGATGCAATGCCGGACCTTCAAGATCATCTCCTGCTCTGACGCTTCGCGGACGAGGTACTTACGCAGCGTGACTGCATCCGATCGTGACTGATTGGGTGATTCGATTCGATTTCGAATCTTTCCCCGCAGTTCGGACGCCGAGGTCGCCTTGTACCAACCGGCCGCCGGGTGGTTTCGCAGCACGCTGCGATTGGCCTCACGGTCGGCGACGACCAGCGGAAGTTCGCTGGCGACCGCCAATGGAAGAAAACCACTCAGCCCCGCGCCATCGGCTTGCACGTAGATATCGGCGGCAACAAAGAGTTCGTCAAAATCGTTGAACGATCCCGGCATCGCGAAAGCCCCCCGAAGTCCATCCGCCTTTAGATTCGTGTAGAGCGTGTCGCGAGCCGGCCCGTCACCAATCAACCAAAACCGAAGGTTGGGATACCGATTGACCAACGGAAAAACGCTTTCCGCCAGCCGACTCATGCCGCCATCGCGGACCATCCGCCCAACGGTCAACACGACTGGGCCATCGTGATCAGTGCGAAGGTCAGTGTTCACGGCGGCCAATGATTTCCTGGCCGCGCGCCGACGATCGTCAGAGCGTCCCATCGGCTCAGCAGGGAAGCCGACTTCAATCCTGACGATCTGATCCTCACGGCATTGACGCGACAGCAACTGGCGATGCCCCCATGCGGTTGGTGTGATCACACGGTCGGCTAACCGCGCCATCGAAAGCGCCCGAGACTTCGATCGGGGCTGAGCAATTTGACCATCCGCGCCGTCAACTGGATCTCCTCCGTGACGGACGATGACCGGCACTCCCAACTCGTTGCGAACCGCCAAGACCGCGGAGGACTCGTCGCTCAGTTCATCGATGAATACGCAATCGAACCCAGCGACATGTTCCTTTAGCCAAGTGGTCAACTGTCTGGCATACCGCCCCATTGACCATTCGCGTCTAGGAAACGTGATCGGTCGGCGGACACGCAGTCCACTGATCACAAAATCCGTGGGCCAGCTCGCAGCGTAACTGGGCGTCACCACTTCGGCATGCAATCCACTTCGCTTCAGTCCACTGGCAAGTCGTAGCATGCTGGAAGCGGAATCATAGGAGCCCAGCGGCCAAAAATGACGCGAGAAACAGAGGACTCGAAGCGGGCTGCCGGTCACGTTAACGGGTACATCTCATTCAGGCTTGGATCTGGGCAGCAACGGCTTCGATCTCATCCGGCTCCAGAATCGCCAGGTACGGCAGGTTGCGGTACATGTCGTGAAAATCCAGTCCGTAGCCGACAACGAATTCGTCAGGAATCTCGAAGGCGACAAAGTCGGGCCGCAGCTGCACATCGTGTGTTCGCTGCTTGTGTAGCAAGACCGCCGTCTGAACGCTTGAAGCCCCCATCCCATCCAACTCGTCGACAAGACGATGCAACGTCCGACCTGTATCGAAAATGTCGTCCACAAGGAGCACATCCCGGTCGCGAACATCAATCGTCATTTTACTGTCGACATGCAACTCGCCTGACGTGGTACCGCCGCGATAACTGCTGGCTTGAATCACACCGACGCGCTGCGGCATCGACAACCGGCGTATCAGGTCAGCAAACAACACCAAGCTGCCAGTCATCACAGCAATCACGGTGAGCGGTCGTTCTTGGTAGTGCGTGTCGATCTGGACCGCCAACCGCTCCACACCCGTCCGCAATTGCTTCTCGTCCAACAGCGTTCGCATGACGTTCTAACCAAAGGGGTTCAAGGAAAAGGCTGTCCAACGAAGTGTGGACCTCGCCCAACTTATCAAAATGGGCAGTCTAGGGGCTACATGCCACGATCCAGAATTCACCCGAACGCAGGGCCGCCACTGATCCGATACGAACAACCGATACGGTCCAGCGGGCCAAGTGACCGCTTTCGCCAGCCCGATCGCGGATTTCGCTGTTCCGTGGTCCCCAACAACGATCCACGTCCGCGAATGACCAATTCTCAACGCTTGGCGACGGTCCGTCAGTACTTCGCGCATTGGCTTAGTCGTCAACCCGATGCGGCCTCGGCCAACGGACAACCGATCGAATCGATATTGATTCGCGGAGGCTTCTATTGCGGGCGCCGGTTCGACGCAGGCATCTACGTTGCGGTTTGGTTCATGGAAGAAGACCAGCTGAAAATCTCGCGTCCCGACGGCCAAGTCGTCGCCTCGCTAAGCGGGAGCGAAATCAGCGTCCCGGAACAGGTGCGCCGCGCCGCCTGAGGCTCATTTGTCGACAGACCACTATGTGGTCCCGAACCGACTGGCTCTGCGAAGCGCTCAAGCCCGATCATACGCACGGTGTTCAGAGCGTTGCCTTCGGCGAAGGCCGGCTACATCGTCGACAGACCACGCCTCCGTGGTTGCGGCCGACTCGCTCTGCGAAGCGTTCGAGCCGGGTCATGCGCACGGCGTTTCCGAGCCTAGCTTTCGGAGAAGGCGGGCTACGCTGTCAACGTACCGATCCGTGGTCCCGATTCAGTCCCTGGGCACCTCGATACTTCGCGCCAGCGCGGACAACTCGTCGTCGACGTCGCGGCCTTCGATTTCCGCTTCGGCCGTCAGTTGTACTCGATGGCGAAGCACCGGTAGCACAATGTCAATCACGTCATCAGGGATGGCGTAGTCACGACCGTGAAACGCCGCTCGCGTCCGAGAAGACTGCATAAGAGCAATGCCCGCGCGTGGCGAAGCACCGATGTGAAACGCGGGCCAACTTCTCGTTGTCCGCACAATCTTGTTGATGTAGTCGATCAAGCTGTCTTCAATCCGAACCTCACCGCAAAGCTTGATGACATCATTGACAATTTGGGGTGACGTCACCGTCTGCACTTCGTCGTCCAGCCGCTGGCTAAAATCCAGCTGCTGGCTGTGCAACTTCAGAATCTCGGCCTCCTGGTGCTCTTGCGGATAGTGGACCTTCAACTTGAACATGAAGCGGTCCAGCTGGGCCTCAGGCAGGTTGTAGGTTCCTTCGCTTTCCAGCGGGTTTTGCGTCGCCATTACCAGAAAAGGTCGAGGGACCAGATGAGTGTTCCCGTCCACCGTGACGCGATACTCCTGCATGATCTCCAGCAGTGCGGCGTGCGTCTTTGCAGGCGACCGGTTGATTTCGTCCGCTAACAGCAACTGCGTGAAGATAGGCCCGGGGCGAAACCGAAATTCGTTCTGCTGCATGTCAAACACCGGTGCCCCGGTAATGTCCGATGGCATCAAGTCCGCCGTGAACTGGATTCGCCCAAACTGGCAACCCAAGATCTTGCCCAGCGTCCGCACGAATAGCGTCTTTCCCAGCCCGGGCACCGACTCAATCAGCACATGCCCGCCTGAGAACAACGCCGTCAACGTGCCCATCACAAGCTCGTCTTGGCCGACGTACATCTTGCCGACCTCGTCGCCAATACGCTCGTACAACGCCTGCACCTTGATGAACCGCTGATCGGTCGATGGCGTCGCGGAGGCGACCGCCGATGCTGGCTGGGGCGATGCCTCAGAAGCTGTTGCTTGCTCGGTGATTCCCGCCTGGGGTACCGGGTCCGGTGATGGTGGCACGTTGCTCAAAACCGATCTCTTGAATGTTTGCGAAGGGCGTTAGGTTGTGGGGAAGAATGCCGACTACGGAGAATCACGACAATGCCCCCTTCTCGGACGACCATACCACGTTGCACGAAGATACCTGGTTGGACCTGTCACGGAGTCGAGACGGGAGCGGACGGAGGTTGCTCGCCACTTGCAGACGAGTCCGCGTTCACATTCTCTGTCGCACCCAGTCGCTTCATGTCAGGTTTGGCCATCGTGGCGGATGAAGCGTCTACCGGATGAGCCTCGGGGAGCAACCATTCCCCGGTTTCATCTCCGCGGACCCGCCGTAAGTATTCGCTGATTCTGGCTCGAGCGTAGTCCTCACCGCCTGCTCTGGTCATCAAAGCGGCGACCGCATCCAGGTGGTGTCCAAAGTCGTTTTCGTTCCTGGCTGTCAACTTCCGGCGTCGACCAAAGATGGGCATCAGTGCCAGACAAGTCACCAGCCCCAAGAAGGTGCCGTGCATGGTGACCAAGCTGAGTGGCCACGTGGTGAGCAGCTCCATTCCGGCCGCTGTCGGCAAACGCTTCGACTTTTCGCTCACTGGAATCGCCGAGTCGCCACTGCTCAGGAACCCAGCCCGATACTCCTGGCTGTCAGTCGGAATACCCTCGCGAACCAGCCGCTCGGCCAGTTTCCGATTCGGCTCGCGTGTGAACGCATAGTTTGTCAGTAACGACCCGCCCGCAATCACTAAGATCCGAGAATCATTCCAGCGATCTGAACGCACTTCGCCGATGATCGTTTGCTCTCCCCCCCGAGTCAGCAAACCGCGAAACACGGTCGGCGTTCGACTCCGCGTCGTCTCTTCCAGCATCGACCAGTCGGAAGACCCTGGGCCGGTCGCTCCAGATGTAAAACCAGGAGCTGCCGCGGCGGCTGCCGTGCCATCGTCCGGTTCTTCGTCGGGCACCTTGATCGCGTGCTCCAGCCATCCCAGAGACTCAAGCGGACTACCTTGATCACGATCATCAGGATCAGCCACACCCGCGACTTCCGTCTCCGCCCAGCGCCCAGCAACCTGTTCGATTGGAACGCGTTTTTGCAGCGGAGTGACCTGGAACCAGCCATTGGTGGGCACGGCAACCCGATTCAGGCGCCAGGCCATTTGCTGGTTGATCGCACGAGCCCGTCGTCGACGATACTCAAGCCGTTGATCGGGATCTGCTGACGACTTCATCGATTCCCAGTACTCCGCCTCACAGCCGCTGTCCGGTAAGACATACACCAAGGTGCGATCGCCTTGCCGCAGCCAGCGTTCCAACCAACGACTGACCTTGGGCGTGATCGTTCGCATGGTTCGTGGCGTCCAAACGATCACATCGTTCTCTTTCGTTCGCTCCGTTAGCCGGTAGACATCCTTCGTTTTGAATCCAGCGTTCGTGTACGTGTTTCGAAGGGCCGAAAAGCCGTTGACGCTGGCCCGAGCCTGTCGTCCAGACGATCGCCCATAGCTGGTCTCAAGCTCCGTACAGCCGACGAATGTGATTAGCCCGATACACGTGGCCAGGCCCGTGCCCCACCGACGCATTGGGGTCCCGAACGTGTCCATCACGCCGCCTCCCGTCGCTTTTGCAGGTTCTCTTCGAGCATCTGGTTCGCAGCCCAGAGCCCCTGAAAGTGTGGGCCGGTCAAAGTGTGACGCCCGAAGTACGAACGTTCGAACGCGTCCGCCGTGCCACGCAGCAGCTTCGCCGTGTCGCGGTCGCTGCCCTTGACCTCGCGGACGTAACGGCCGTTGGTTTTGCCGCGGGTAAGCCGCAGTAGACCGGCACTATCCAACAACAGCAGCTGATGCCCAAACAGCAAGATGATCGCTTGGTCGAACGCCCCTTCCTTCATCAAACGTTCGGCCTCACTTCGCATGTTGACGTCCGTGCGGCGCAGTTCGGGCGGCAAGTGTTTAATCCTCTCTTTCAGCTGCTCGTCGGTTGGACCTGCAACACGTGAAGCTCCGTTTGCGGTCGCCGTGGCGGGTTCGAATTCGGCTCTGGAAACCGCGTAAACCAGCATCCAAACCACGCCGACCAAAATCACCAACAACACAATCCATCCAATCACGTTGCCCAACGTGAAGTCGGTCCCGAAGAGGTTCCAACTCCAGTTGCCCCCTCCCGTACCGCCTGTCGCCGTCGGCGTTGCCCGCTCTCTGACGCGACGAGCTTGGGGCAGCCAGCGACTGTCACGATTCGCCGATTCAGCCAATTTCGATTCGACATCCACCGGCCGCACCGTGCCACTCTCCGCGTCATACCACTCATTCTCCGGCAACGCCCCGGTCGTCCACGAACTGTCGCGTTCCTGTCCCCAGACAACCGAAGTCAACGAAGCCGACAGGCAGCCAGCCACAATCAGCGCCAGGGCAGACAGTAAGCGACATCTCCAGTACGGCGTTCGCACGCTTTCCTGCACCGCGTCAGAACCATCGCGAATTCGCAAATTCAAGATTGGCTCCCTGTGGAGACAACTGCCGACGTGTCAGGTGGCGTCGTCGTTCTGCTGACTCCCACCAAGGGCGGCTGGGAAACAGCACCGTCGATCGTGGATTCCTCCGTCGCAACCACCTGATTCGCGTGCGTCTCGAGCGTGATGTCGGTTCCGAACTGCCGGATGGCTTCGGCACGAATCGCCAACTCCACCTCCCAGCCCTCCAGTCGAATGCGAGTATCCAGGTAACTTAGAAATCGAACGACCACGCTGATCCCTGCGACCGCCCAAAGTGCCAGGGGGTAGAACACAGTCAAGGCCAGCACGTCGTGGTTCCAGTTTCCTAGGGCGATGCCACGAAAGAAGATCAGTGACCAATAGAAGGACAACATCAATAGCGTCATCACCAACGAGACCACCAAAAACCGGCCCAACAGATCACCCGACATCGGCGTATGCAGCGCCGTGGTGCGCCTTGACGCCGTCAGTCCCGCGGCGCCGGCCTTCGACTTCAGCGGACACTGCTCCAGCAACAGGATCTCGGGCAGGAAGGGTCGACTTGATCGCTGAATGGACACGATCATCAACAGCACCAACAACAAGACGGCATCACGAAACGCGTTGACCGGCTGAAACCATCCGACGGCGCAGACGACTGTCGCGGCGATCGGCATCCGGAGCACGCCCAGCGACCATGTACAACGCCAGAAGTGCCGTCGAACGTCCGACCAAACCCCACTCCATCGAGTCTCGCTATCAAAGACCGCTTGGCCAAGAAATGCGGTGGTCAGAAGTCCGGCAATCGGCGTCTGGCAAAAGACCAAAAACGGCATCCACGTCAAATAACGTGTCAGTTCCCAAGCGGCTTCATCATCCGAGAAGCCATATTCCAACTCGGTGATTGGAATCCAACTTAGGATCAGCGCGTTGACGATCGCCCAAGGCAGCATTCCGATCACGAATCCGTAGCCCAACGCGGCCGGGTAGGACCGAATCATCACGAGCGCTAGGTCGCCAATTTCCACCAGTGACCGAAGTCGAATGACAACATGGGTCTGATCAAGCTGCATCGTTGATTCCCATTTGCCGCGGGAATCCCAGCACCACAAAGTAGAAACTGATCATGCCGGAACTGATCACCGACCAAGCCGCTTTGAACAGGTATGGCGTCGGACTGGGCGACAGGAATCCTTCGGTGAACGCTGCCAAGACGAACAGCACGACAGCGGCCGACATGATCGGCACCGACCGCGCCGCGTTCAGCCTGACCGAGTCCACTCGCGTTAAACCGCCGGTTCGAAACAAGCCGACGCCGACGCGCAATCCCGCGCCGGCTGACAATGCGATCGCGGTCAACTCAAACGGGCCATGTGCTGTCACAAACTGATAGAAGTTCTCGCTCCCGGTGACGTCAGCGCGGGCCATGTAGCCAAACACAGTCCCCAGCGAGACGGCGTTATAAGCCAATACGAAAAGGCAGGGGATGATCAACAAACCGTACCCAAAACACTGAAGACCGATCCCGGTGTTGTGGCGGATGTAAAAGCCAGACATCTGGACGTAGTGGTCCAGCGATGCCGATAACGGCTCCTCATACATCTCCTCCATCTGCTCCAGTTGGGCGCCGCCAACCACCGACTCGGCAAACCCTGGAAACGCCGCCTCGTTGTATCCAAAGTACATCGAAAGCGAAAACAGTCCAAAGAACACGATGGCGGCAACGCGGACGCAGGGGTCCGAAAAAATCTGCTGTGGAGCGTCGCGAAACACAACGTCCACCCACGTCGTGGGGCGAAACTGATCGGCGCGGTACAGCTGGTTGTGGGCACGCGCAACAAGTCGGTGCAAGTAAGTCACCGTGGTCGGCGGCAACTGGTAGGCATCCGCCAGCGCCAAATCGGCACACGCCGCACGATACAGTGTCGCGAACCGTGAAACCCCAGCCGCGCCGGCTCTACTCGGCGTCGGCGCCGCTTTGACCTTGCCACGCACCTCCAGTTGGTCGCAGTAATTCTCCAATTCGACCCACTGCGTGCGTCGCTTTTCAACGACCGATCGGATGTTCAACGCATGGACTCCTTGCCAGGCGGCTCGACGGAATCCGACGTTGGCGACAATGTGGCCGGCGAAGTCGAGTCGGTCGAAGTTGCCTCGGGTGTGGTGGCGTCAGCTGTTGAGGTCAGCGGCGTCATCGCTTTGGTGGATGCCCCGCCGGTCGCCAATTGCGAATTGGCCAAATTCGCCGGTGCCATCGCCGGGGGCGGCAACTCTCGCGTCGACTGTAGGGGCGCGGACAACGATGCCGCCGCGACTGGTTCTAGTCCCTGCGGCTTGTTTTGATCGCGACGCAAAGGACTGAATCCGGCAAGCGGCCCCAAATCGGGTTCGGCCGCCGGGTCGGCCAGGAAAGCCTTGAAGTACAGCGCGTACATCAACAGATCGGGATCGATGTCGCGTCGAAACTCGAACCGATCAATCAATGGCACCGTCAAATGCCTGGCGATCTCGCGCCGTCGAGGCGGAGTCAAATAGTGGCGTCGCTCGGCATAGACCGCCAGTGTTCGCGACATGCTGCGTGTGATCCGGTAGTCGGGCGGAATGAAGGAGGCCAAAGCCTCGACCCGAGGGTCATCCACCTTGGCCACTGGCAACCGCCAAGCACGTTCGTCGACAATCACCATCGTCCCGGCAGCCATGTCTCCTAAACGTTGCATCCGAGGACTAGCAATCACAGCGACCAAACCAATCACTCCCGTGGGGATCAGATAGATCGGAGGAGCCGATTCGGCCAGGTCGCTCAGCGCCGCCATCGGCATCAGGTCCGCGAACCGAAGCAAGTTTCGCAGAAAGGCTCGAGTCCCGTTGATCGGTCCGCCATCCACACCAATCACTCGAATTCCCATCGCCCACTTGCCGATCGTTCGACCGTTGTAGAACGTCTCCATCGCCGTTCCGTAAAAGTTGGTCACCAGGAACAGGATGATCATCGTCAGGGCGAACATGTACGCTGAAAGGTTCAGCCCGCCCAACAACGCCATCAACGTGCCGCCGACGAACCAAAAGAGCAGC
>JBCCUO010000016.1:0-13852 GCA_039196805.1 Planctomycetota bacterium
CGCTGGAGGCTCTTTCCAGGGAGCTGCTGCAGATCGCCGCTTCGATCAAGCTAAAACGCTACTCCAAGTCGGTCCGTGGCCCCAAGAAGCCACCGCCCAAAAAGAAGGGCAACACGCGGACGAACCACCTCTCAACGAAACGAATCCTCGATAAACGCAAGGAAAAGTGATGTTGGAAGCCCTGGCCTCCGCGGCTTCCGCTACGAATTGACCGGCTGATTCGCCTCGCGGTGGGAAGCGGCTCGGGGCCGCGGAGTGGTCTGTCGACAAGCCCTTTCTCGCACTTCAGGGGTTGACACTTTGCACCGTTGTTGTATTAATACATAGATACAACATGGGAGGCGGACATGCAGATTCATCTGTCCGGCGATACCGTCCCGATCTATCAGCAGATCGTGGACCAGATTCGCCAACGTATTGTTTCCGGATCACTTTCATCGGGCAGCGAGCTGCCAACGATCCGCGGACTTGCGGAGATGCTTCGGGTCAACCCGAACACGGTCCAGCGTGCTTATCGTGAACTGGAACAAGCAGGGCTGGTCGAGAAACGTCGGACACGCGGCACGTTCGTTGCCGATTGGACGCGGCGTGAGACTGTGCACCAACGTCGAAAGATGCTGACGCCCCATGTCGACAATCTTCTGATCCACGCCAAGAGCTTGGACATCGCTTTCGATGACATGGTCGAGCTGCTTCGCAAACGCGATTCGGTGCTCGAGCGTGACCCCCAATCCGCCGGAGCAAGTCGATGAAAAACACCACGAATGGCACAGCAGCGATCGAAGTCACGGGTTTATGCCGGACGTTTCGTGGACGCGTTGCCCTGGACGAAATCAACTTGTCGATTCCACGCGGCAGCGTCTTTGGACTGGTGGGCGTCAATGGCGCGGGCAAGACCACGCTGATTCGGCACCTGATCGGAGCCTTGAAACCACAACGTGGTTTGGTCCGCATCTTGGGTCAGGATCCGATTTCGCAGCGAACGGATCTGATGCGACGCGTCGGTTACATGAGCGAAGAAGATGGGTTGCCACGCTGGGCGAAAGTCGGCGAGCTGATCGACTTCTTTCGCGGCATTCAGCCGCATTGGGATAGCGCCTACGCGAGCGAACTTTGCGACCTGTTCGAGCTTTCACGCGGCGATTCGATGAGCGGCCTGTCCAAGGGCCAGCGCGCTCGCCTGGGGTTGCTTGTGGCGATCGCGCACCGCCCGGAAGTTCTGATCCTGGATGAACCCAGCAGCGGACTCGATCCGATCGCACGCGGGGACATCCTGGAAGCGGTGATCCGCACGGTCAACGAAGACGGTCGCACCGTCTTGTTCAGCAGCCATCTGCTGGACGAAGTGGACCGTGTCTGCGATTCGGTCGCGATGATTCACGATGGCCGCGTGCTGGAGACGGCGACGCTGGAGAGCTTGCAAGCGAACTACTGCGAGTTGGTCGTAGGGATCGAGTCCGCTGAATCGCTGAAGGCATCGCTAACCGAATCGTTCGGTTGGCAGCTACGCGGTGGTGAATGGTCAGCGGTCGTTCGCCAAGACGTCATGGTGGATGACTTGACAGCCGATGCCCAAGTCCGCTCGCTCTGCCTGGCCAGATGGTTTGAAGCGGTTGCGACAAGGGCGAGATCAATAGACAGTCAGAATCGCGACGTTGCAGCGGAGGTGGAGCATGTCTGAGTTGGCCTGTTTGACACGACTGCTGGTGCAGCGCAACCAAAAAATCGCCACCGTCTTTCTAGGTTTGATCGCGATCACGATCACGATCGCCGCCCTAGGCTACTCCTTGCCTGGCGACTCAGAGTTGGCAGGTGAGGTTGGCGCGGCAATGGTCTGCATGGTGGCGGGCTGCGCCGCACTGTGGGGCGTCTTGCTGCTTGATTTCTACCGAGCCAGCGATGTGACGGGGAAAGCGGGAATGTATGAGGCTTGGCTGTTGCGATCGCCGATCGCATCTTGGAAGTTGGCTCTCGTCCCCCTCGCGGCAAAAGCCGTTTGGTTGACCGGGTTGTTGACGTTGCTGGTCTGGTTCATTTGCCTCGCCGAGTCGACGCCGTTTTCCGTGCGGGCGGTGTTTTCAGTCAGCTTTCCCTTGATTGCCGTGGGAACAGTCGCGTGCGTGATCCTATGGCGACCTGTTCGGCATGATTGGGAACGCGCGATGTGGCTGATTGCAGGGATGATTGTCACGATCGGGTACATCGTTTGCGCCGCATGGCTTTCGGGTCGTGGCTTCACAGCTTGGCAGCGAGTTGTCGGCGCGGCGGTGTTATTCTTCGGAACGGGCGCCTCGGTTTGGCAGGCGATCCGGTCGATTGAACTTGCCCGGACTCATTCTCTTGGATTGATTTCGGATACAGCGGCCAAGCCAAGCCGAGTACTCCATGGCATTCCAGTTGAACGGGTTTTTCAGAACTCGGCCAGAGCGCTCACGTGGCATGACCGACGTCGCGGATGGCTTCATCAATGGCCGTTGTTTCTACTTGTTTCGCTAGTGACGTCCACGTTCCTGTTCCTGGTGTTTCTGCCTGCGGTCATCTTTGTCGTTGCTGGTTCCGTCATGGCGTTCGCGTTTACATCGGTGTTCTGCGGCCGCGCGGTGGAGCCGGCGATTTGGGATTCTCGAAGTTCGCTTCCGGAGTATCTGATTGCCAGCCCGCTTTCGGTGCGGCAACTCGCCTGGGGGCGGGCGTTGCTGGTGGTTCGTTGGTGTGTGATCTCGGCGCTGGTGGCTGTTACGTTGCTGCTAGTGGCCTTCTCGATCCAGAGCGTTCGACCGGATGCCCTGAACCTGTGGGGTCTGGATCGCGTGGAGTGGCTCAAGCCCGCCTGGCGAGAGACTCCGGGTGTCTTGCGCTTGACCGGCGCTTTTGGGGCGCTGGCACTTGCGACCGTGACGACACAGTTGGGTTTTGGACTGAACAATCTGTCTATTACCGCGACGGGGCGGAACCATGTCGGCGCAATCGTCTCCGCGATCGCGATCGTTGTGATTGCCGGTGGCCTGATTGGGACTTGTTGGTGGTTCGTGAACCTGTCGAGCTGGGACGCGGTTCAGCAGAGCTGGGAGAACGCCAAGATGTGGCTGATGTTCGTCGCTCTGGGGCTGTTGTTCGCCAAGTTGACTCTCGCTGGGGCCTTTGCGATTCGGGGGTCTTGGCAAGGCGACCTGCTTGCCAAGGACATCTTGGTCGTGGTGGGACTCTGGCTTGTTGCCGTGGTGGGAGTCGGTGGGATGATTTCGATGGCTGCCCCCTATTCCATCATCACTCTGCCGATCGCGTTGCTGGGGACCGGCCTTGTGCTGCCAATCGCCAGCGTGTTGGGGCTTCCCGCAGCGGTCCGCTGGAATCTGCATCGGTAGCCTCGCTCGTCAAAGCCGGGTTGCCCTTGCCTTCCATTGGTCAGAGGCGAACCCCTGATCGAAGCGGGTGTCATTCATTAAGCTACCGTGGAACGATTCGATCGCTTGCGATTGGTGTCGTTGTGCACGTCCTCACGCCAACCTTGCTGACGCTCCAACCGTGATCACGATCGTCGACTACCAGATGGGCAACTTACGGAGTGTCCAAAAAGCGATTCAACACAATGGCGGCGAAGCGTTGATCACGGACGACCCCGGTCAAATCGCCAATGCGGAAAAGCTAATCCTGCCCGGTGTGGGAGCCTTCGGCGATGCGATGAAGGAGATTCGCGATCGCGATTTGGTTTCGCCCATCAAGGACTTCATCGCGACGGGCCGGCCCTTTTTCGGCATCTGTCTGGGACTGCAGCTGTTGTTCGATCGTGGCTTCGAACACGGCGAGCACGAAGGGCTGGGGGTGATCCCGGGTGACGTGGTTCGATTCGACATCGATCCCAGCATGAAGGTGCCGCACATGGGTTGGAACTCAGTCCGCAAGACTGCCGACGCTCCGGTCCTGGCTGATGTCGCTGATGACACTCACTTTTACTTTGTCCATTCGTACTACGTTCGTCCGGCATCGACCGACGTGGTGTCGCTCAATTGCGAGTACGGCATCAAGTTCTGCGCGGCGGTTTGGAAAGACAATGTATTCGCGACCCAGTTCCACCCGGAGAAGAGTCAAACTCAAGGGCTAGCGTTGTTGGCCGCGTTTGATGCCTTGAAGTCGCCCGGCGAATCCCATCAGCCAGCCTCATGACGAGTCCATCCGATGCAGCGGAAGCAACTGCGAACACGCCGGCTTCGATCACGTTGCCGGTGCCACAGTGCTCCGCGGAGCTGCGGTTCGTATGGCAGCACGATCGGTATGCCCACCAACTCTGGGTCAACGACGAATGCGTGCTGGCGAGTGTCGAAGGCGACTCAGCGGAAGACTGGCCGGCGTCAGCACCGGTGCAGCAGCTGTCACTGGAGCCGATCGAAGACAACGCGACCGCACTGGGCGTCGGTGCGGCGGGCACAAGCCATTGGAGCTTGAGTGTTCAGGCGCAGGACTTCGGCCAAGGTCAATGCGCGCTCGTCTTCGACTGGGCCTGTCGCGTGAAGCAAGCCCCCGGGTTTTTGGGGTCCACCTATCAAGGAGCGTGGGTCGATCGGCTGGAGCCGGTGGGTGAATCCTCGGCCGCAGGTTCGGGAGTGGTCACGGCTTCAGATGGTCACGAAGGGCCGACTAGGCAATGGCGATACCACGTACGGCTCAGCTAGAAATCCCAAGGCGAAAGCTGCGCACGCTTTCGACATGCTGCCGCGTTGCGGCGGATGAATCAGCAGCTTGGCGCCAGCCTGCCGGGTCTTACCGTGTGAGATCAACCCGCTTGATTGCGAGAGCGTCCGGCTGAGGAAATCGAGCGACGGGAGAAGCGGTGGCGGCTTTTGTTCCTTTTCCGTCGTGCTCGTGCTCCTGCTCAGTCGCTTCGACGTTGCTCGTAATCGAGAAGAAGCGTCCAGACGCCTCTGGTCAAACCACGGACTTCATAGTCGAGCACGAGCACCGCAGTGCTGAGCACGAGCACGGGATTGGTGAAACTTCAGATCACGCTCTCTCGCGCGTTGCGGCTCATCGATCGAACCCACGACGCGTTGCGAATGCTGCGTAGGCGCTGCGTAGGCTTTCGACGGGCAACCCGAAACTCTCTGCGAGTTCCGCTACGGGATTTGAATCACTCGGCGAGGATCGCTGTCGGCGCAGCCAGACTGCCCATCTTTACACTCGAATCGACGTCGCTGCACTTTCTTCAAAATAGGTTGCGGCCCGCTGCGTTTTCGCAACTCGTTGACCTGCCGACGTTAACCCAAGAATGTATCGGCGCAAGTGGAAGACGATCCGTCCGATTTTCCTCCCCGCACTTTACCTGATCGATAAAGTCTGCATCATCCGCCCCGCTTGATTCTCGATTCTCGTTCAGCAGGGTGGATTGATGGCCTTTCGTTCTTGGTTTTTGGTTTTCACGTTGTCCCTGGCCGTTGGCCTCGTTTCGCATTCGTCGGGACAGTCACAGACCGTGGTCTCGACGCCCACGGCGACCGTGATGCCCAGCCGTGTCGTTGTAACGGGCACGGCTGTCGCATCAGCGGGGACGGTCTGTCCAAAATGCGGACGCATCCATGCAGCGTCCAACGCGGTCATGCCGACATCTGCAACTAGCACCGTGACCTTAGCCAGCAGTCTTTCGCGAGCAAGCCAGGGAGGCACCAGCAACGTCCTGTCAACGCTCAATGCTCAACGATCTCGACGTGGACTGGGCACTTTGAGTTACGATCCCAGTTTGCAGGCGGTGGCGGAGCGACGTGCTCTGCAGATGGCGGCCAGCGGTAGAAAGGGGCATCCGCCGGGCTCGTTTTCGCCGGGCAGGTACGAGGGCGTTGGTTGGTCCAGTTCCTTTTCGCCGTCAGGAGTGTCGGCTTGTTTCACCAACGATCCGAGAATGCGAGCGGCGGGAGCGGCGATGGCGACGGGCCGCGACGGCGTCTACTTCTGCGTCGTCTACCGCTAGCGATGCTGGCCGCGACGCTCTTTCACTGGTCGGCGGCGGATGCTTGGGGGCAGGAAGTCGGTCTGGGGCAGGCCGTAGCAACGCCGGAAGTCACCGCGACCGATCAGCTGAGCGTCACGCCGCAGCAAGCGAGGCGTGCGGTTCAATGGCTTGCCGATTTCGCGGTGCGGCGTTTGCCGGCCTCGCATCAAGGCGACAAAGATTGGGGAAAGACCAAGCGGATTTGGGCCGGTGTGGACATTCGCCGTGACGGCTGGAAACTACGCACGCATCGTCGCTGGCGTGAGGTTCGTCACGGTCGTTGGATCCGTTATCGAATCGACTTACCGCACCGCGGTGCATCCTCGCCGCCACCGGTCGCTGTTCAGATCCGCTCAGTTGATGCGGTTCAGGGGGGCTGGAGAATCGCTGCGTCGATCGTTGCCGACGCGCCCTTCGACGTCCGCCTGGAGCGTTGGAACCTGGGCACCAAGTGGGTCAGTGTGAACGTGACAGGTCAGTCTCGCGCAAAGTTGGACACGCAGTTGCTGGTCCAATTCCGGATGGACTACGACGACTTGTTCCCAGCAATGATCGTGTCGCCCGAGGTTCAGGCGGCCCATCTCACGCTGGAACGATTCGAAGTCGAGCGGATCAGCAAGCTGGGCGGAGACGTGGCGGAGGGCATTGGCGAAGTGATTCAAGAGGTCATCAAAGAGGCTTGGCTGAAGAAGCAGAACGACCGTCTGGTCGGCAAGCTGAATCGCGAGATCAGCAAGCATCAGCAGGACCTGCGGCTGTCTCCGGCCAAGTTACTGGAATCGGTCACGGACCGTTAGCACAAGCCTGATCGCTACAGGGGTGACATTCCGCACGGATTGTGGATCCACTCCCCCAGGTGGCCTCTGCGACCTTCTTTTGCCTTGACGGACCGCCCGGTCGTGGTGACCATCCGATGTGGCTCCTCCTCCCAGCGTCCTACTTCTCTGGGCTAACCCCTCAACAGAACGGCGTCTCCCGGCGCCCTGTAAACAACGCGCCCTGCGACAAGAAGCACTCATGAGCGATTCCAAGGACCTAGCCGATCGCCTCAAACGAAGCCCTCAGCGAGCGGCGCCGCAGCAAGAAGGTGACACGCTTGATGTGGTGCAGGCTTTCTTTCGTCAGAGATGGCTGGTCGCCTTCGTGACGTTGTGCGGATTGGGAGCTGGGATTGCGTACGCCTTGACGGCAGAGGTGTGGTATCAGTCCAACGCGAAAGTACTGATCGCGGAGAAATCGGCGGGCCTGGGTTCGGGAACCACTGGCACCAGCATGGTCGAAGAGGATGTGCTGGCCAATCACATTGAACTGCTTCAAAGCCGACGCATCGTGGGCGATGCGCTGAGGAAGGAGGAGCTGTTGGGGATGGAGTCGATCCAGCCACCCGAGGAAAGTGACATGGACGCCATCGATGTGGTGGTGGAGTCCATGGAGATTGTCAAGGGCGGCGATGGTTCGGCCAAGTCCGCACGTAGCCTAAGCATCGCATTGACGCATACCGATCCCGAAGAATCGCGAATCTTGTTGAGCGCCGTGATGAAGCGCTACGAGCAATTCATCATTGACCAAGTCGAACAGGTCATGGGGCGAGCCAATGAGATGATCCAAGAGGCTAAGGAAGAGGTTGAGGGAGAGCTGCTGGCTGCGGAGGACGAGCACCTGCGTTCGCGCAAAGAGGCTCCACTGTTTTTTCAAGGGGAAGGCAGCAGCAATGTGTACCAAGACCGCTATCGGCGGCTACAAGACGAACTACTGGATTTGGACATCCAAGAGTCAACCCTCAAAACACGATTGGACCGTGTCCAATCCACGCTGGCCGAGATGGATGCGTCGGAAAGCGCCTTTGACCACTTGGACAAGCTCGCGCTGATTGATAGCCAGAGTTTGGAACGATTGGGGCTGTTCGCGGGAATTCAGATCAACGCCTCAAATACGCCAGAGTTCAAGGCTGCCATGCCGGCCAAGATGGAAGAGGCAAGGACACAGATCACCCACTTATTGCGTCTCAACAGCGAAAAGCAACGCCTGTCGGCTGCCTTCGGTGCGGGTTATCCAAAGGTCCAAGAGATCGAGAGCGAGATCCAGCTGGTGAAGAAGTTTCTGGAGGAGAACCAGGACCTGACGGAGTCGTCGTCGACGTTCGGGGATGCCCCACTCACACCCGAAAGTCTGCTAAAGGCCTACATTGGATTTCTGCAGCACGATGCCTCGACCCTGGCTGAACGCCGCAAAGAACTGATCTTGCTGGCTGCGGATGCCGAGTCGAAGGCGAAGGAACTCATCGAATACGAGCTAAAGGATCTGGTGCTTCAGAAGAAGATCGAACGCCAAGAAGCTCTGTTCGATGGCATCGTGCAACAGTTGAGGGACCTGGACACGGCCAGCAGCTTGAGTGGCTACTTGTATGAATTCCTCGAGGTCCCACGCGCTGGTGCAAAGGTCTGGCCGAGCCTTCCGCTGTGTGGTTTAGCGGGATTGATGCTGGGGCTTGTCGGTGGCGTGACGCTTGCTGTGGCAGCAGAAGTTCGTGACGGGCGATTCCGCTCTGCATCAGAACTGGATGAGGTGATTGGACTGAGAAGCCTTGGACACGTGGGACGACTTCCGTCGATCAGCCGGGGCATCAAGGGGCTGATCGCCGCGGAGACCTCGCCCGATGCCGAAGCATTTCGGCTTGGTCGAACACTCCTGCTGCCCGACATTCAATCGGGTGACCTTCGCACCATTGGTTTCACCAGCCCCATGCAAGGTGACGGCAAGTCGACCATCGTCGCCAACTTCGCGGTCTCGTTCGCCCAAATCGGATTGAAGGTCTTGGTGGTGGACGGCGACCTGCGACGCCCGAGTGCCCATCGCTACTTCAGCATTCCGATTGCCGATGGACTTCGCGATGTATTGGAAGGAAACCTTGACCTCGATTCAGGGGTCAAAGCAACGGAGTTGGACAACGTCTCGGTCCTGACCGCTGGTGCCGAAACGAAAGATGCATCGGAGAAGCTGCAGTCGCCGAAGTTTGACGAGCTATTGGCTGAGTTGAAGAAGTCCTTCGATGTGATTCTAGTCGACCTTCCTCCCGTGTTGGCTGTTTCGGATCCTGTGGTCGCTCTTCCCCGCCTGGACGGGGGAATCATGGTCGTGCGTGTTGCACAGGCTCGCCGTGATGAGGTGGTCAACACGATGCGCCGTGTGTCCGCATCCGGTGGCAACCTGGTCGGTTGCATGCTGAATGTGTTTGGAGCCGGCAAAAAGTTTGATGGAAGCGGAGGGTACTACGGTTACTACCAGAGCGACTACACGCGTTCCAGTAAACGGAATGGACAGCCTGCGACACGCGCCGCCACTCCCGTAGGTATCCGATCCGAGTCGAGGAACGACTGAGCGCGATTATGCAGGGGACTGGGTTCCGCCTTAGTCATCGGCCCCGACTAGGAAGGATTGTGGCACCCATTGGCCTCCGAGCCAGTTCATGGTGACATTCAAGATGGAAGCACTTGGCTTCTGATGCACCATCAGTACATCGTCCGGCAGAATTCGGATACGTTCCTTGTGGTCGTGCATCGCTCGGTCCAGGTCGACGCGAATGTTGAGTTGACGACCATCGGCGAGCTTTCGAAGAATGATCACCCGAGTCGCCTCGCGAACGAACCCGGGTCGGCCATTGGCCAACACGCCCCCGTCGAGACCCAGCGGTCCGCCAGGCGATCCGTTCGCCATCGCGATCGCCTCAATCACGTCGATGTCTTCGTCGCGAGGCAGTGGAACTCGCCCGCCCGGCAGCAAGCCGCCGGTGTAGTAGTACTCGTTCCGCCGTGGAATGAAGAGCACATCACCCTGTCCCAGCACGATGTCTTCGATGCCGAACGGAACAGGGTCACATGGACAGCCAACCAGCGGAATTCTCACGACGCCAGGATTGCATTGACCGCCCTCGCCGCCGCTCACGATACTTTCTAAATCACCGCCGCTTAGGAATCGCTCGCTCAAGCCTGACTCAGCACGAATCACGTAGAGTTCGCGAGCCGCATCGGTGCCCGGCAATCCACCCGTGGCAGCCATGGCGTGCAAGACATCATTTTGGAAGATTGGCAGGTCAATCACCTCACCGCTGCCGCGATGAATCTGGTCAACGGCCTGCGGCGACGAGAGTGCAACGGTGGTTGCGGGTGTGTCTTCACGTAGCACCACCACTCGGATCACCCGCGGGATCAGCAGGCTGACGGTGATGCGGTCACGTCCTTCCTTCAGGACGTCCTTGGCGCGGTAGGCTGCACGGATCGCCTCAATCGCCTGGGGCATCGTCATTCCGTCAACTTGAATGGGATCGACCAAGGGCAAGTCAATCAGTCCGCCTGCTTGGACCTGGACGGGCAATCCGGTCGCTGGAGAGACCACGCTTCCGTTAGGAGGATAGTATCGCTGATTCGTTGCCTGCTGACGCTGCAAGATCGGAGTCTCGTCTTCGCTAGCGGGAAAAACGCCGAACACGTAAACGCTCAGGACATCACCAGCACCAATCACGTGCTGGTCGGGGGTCGGTTGCCCCAATTTGGCGTAGGGCAACGGGGACAAGTCCTCACGCGGACAGTCGAACAACGCCGGATCCAGACGATTAGCCGGAATCGATTTGGCCGCACTGGAGTTGAGCGAAAGGTGGCAACCCGTCGCGGTGACCAGTAACACCGAGGCCGCCACGAAGCGAGCGACGATGCCAAGAAGTTTGGTTTTCGCAGGTTGAATCGTCATTGCGGAATCCCTTCGCAACAAGCGGTGATGTTGATCGATCAAGCTCGTTCAAAGCTGGGCCCAGTCCTTGGACAGCATCAGCCGACGAGCCGCATAGGTGGTTAGTCCGCCAGCTCTACAACTGGTCGATCGGACTTTGGCTCAATCAGGACGGTCGTGGCCTGATTGACGGTCACGGGCACGGTCTCCAGTGGCGTGTTGACGTCAACCTGTGGAATCTCTCGCGTCCTCTCGGTTGCAACAGGAATCTCAAGCGAGACGGGGCGAAGGTTCGACCCAGCAGACGATGCGGCGTCCGACACCTTGTGATCCCGAATGCTGGGCGAAGCCAGTGGCTGACCGGTCGCCAGGAGCCAACCGAATTCGTTGCCCAAGGTCGCGAACTGGCTTTCGTGACTCTGAACATGATCGGATGCCTCCAGCTCCGGTGAGACCACGTCTAGCGCCAGAGTTTGCTCGGGGGAGTGAGTGTCCCCAGAAGGCTGGGTCTTCGCCGCGATCTTCGAGCCGTCTCGTTTGTCGTCAGATACATCAGCGGTCTGTTTTGGACTCGTACTCGGCTTGGCCGCACCGTAAGACGCATCCACGGGCAGTGGCAGTTCCTGCTCAGGTTGTTCCGGCCCAAGTGCGCCCACGTCGGGTGTTTCGGTAGACGGCATCACAGGATGGCCTGATTCGATCATTGCGGGGACGGAGGGGATTCCGATGACGGAGCCGCAGGGAACGCAATCGCCACCGCCGCAGGGGTGTTCACATTTTGGGAACGGACACTCGCATGTCTCGTAGATCTTCAGATAGTGCGTGTCCGGGAACATTCCTGCTCGCGAGGCACCATCCTGCCATCCGCTGTAATAGGCGTGGCGTCGGTTGTCGCAGTCATCCAGGATTTGGTCTGGGTCCCAGTAGCGCGAGGGCGCGACGGCGGGTGGACAAGTCGATCCACCCGTTGCCACTTCGTAGAAACCGTCTAACCAACCCGAACGATAGTCGTGCGGGTACTTACAACAATCAGGCCGCCCACATTTTCGGTACTGAGCCTTGGCTCGAGTGCGCTGGGTCGATTCGTAGCGGTGATCCTTCAGTGCAGCGCAGCCGCTTGTGAAAATCAGTCCAACAACGAGACCGGCGATTGATAACGGCCGTGTCACTGCCTAGCTCCTTCCTTGGATCTCTGGTCTTTCTAGACCCAAGTTCGGCGTGGCGTCTGTGTGGCAGCATGAATTGCATTGCGAATTCGCCAGTGGACCCACAGAGGGGGATGACCAACTGGACTAATCACGACAACCTGAATGACCCGAATGGAGAGTGTCTACCTCCGGAAATAATGGTCGCAACGATTTCTGCCTCAGATTCGTGCGTAACGGATCGCAAAGCTGTATTGCGCAAAATTTGTCGAGGGCATCGATTTTCACGGCTTCACTGCAACTATGATCACCACGAATCGAGGCGTAACAAACGCAGGATGCGTCACTCACGCAGGCGGTCGAGGGTGAGGAGTCAAGGAAGTCAAGAACGAACGCCCATCGATGGCCAGGGATAGACTTCACGATTGACGACCATGATTACATGATTAGTAGATCACCCGCCGAGGAATTGACGGTCGATTCGGCCACCCTACCGATCGGGGTGATTAGCACCGATACGCTTGAGCGATTGGATCCCTTCGTTCCCAGCTCGGCAGTGCGTGAGCAGAGACTCTCACGACGTGGTCGTTCTGCTTCGTCCGTTCGCGTCTACTCCACACCAACCCAAGTGGTCCTGACCGCTTCACCCTTAGTTGGGGCGGACGCGCTCATGCTGGCGGCTGCGATAGCGGTCCCTGCGTGGATGATGGTGGCGCTGTTGCCCATGCTGGGCATTACGTCGATCGCGATCACGCTTTCCTCGCTGATGACCACGCTGTTTCTTGTGGCGAGCACCTATGGAGTCATCGCCTGTCTGATCGGGCTGTTTCCCGCTGCGGGTATCAGCCCGGTCATGGAGCTTCGCCAAACAGTATTGGCGACGGCATCCGCATTTGTGTTGGCAACGGTGATCCAGTGGGCCATGCAGTCGGGCAACGGGAGCGAAATGTTGCTGAGTGTGGTGTCGTGTGGTGTTGCTTGTTTGCTTGTGCCGCTTGGACGAATGATGGCCCGACATTCCCTGTCCGGATGCATGTGGTGGGGCGAACGCGCGGTGATCATCGGATCGGGCCCCCAAGGGCGTGCCTTGTTTCGGTTCCATCAACGCGCCGCATCGCGCGGGCTGAGGCCAATTGGCATCATTGACTGCGAAGCGGCTGCGGGCTTTGTTCCAAGTGATGACGAGGGCGAGGTGATTCCGTATCTAGGGAGTGTTCGCCGTCTGAGCCGTCTGAGTCGACGTCATCGAATTCGCTGGGGTATCGTTGCGCCGGGTGGCTGTGGCCAGATTGAGATGAACGAGGTACTTGCCCATGCTGGGAACCTGCCCAATGTATTGATTCTCCCATCCCAAGTCTTGCTACCGAGTTTATGGGCGAGCACACGTGAGTGCGCCGGAGTGATGGGCGTCCACGTTCGCGATCACCTGCACAACCCACTTGGACGACTGCTCAAACGACTGATTGATGTGGCGGTTTCAGCGTCCGCTCTCTTCATTTTGTCACCCGTAATGTTAGTCATTGTTGCCTTGATCAAGTGGTGGTCCCCTGGCGCGGCTTTTTACGGACACAAGCGGATCGGAAAAGGCGGCAAGTCGTTCCACGTCTGGAAGTTTCGTTCCATGGTCACCAATGCGGACCAGGTACTGAAGGAGCATCTGGATCGAGACCCAGTACTGCAAGAAGAATGGCTTCAGGATCAGAAGCTTCGTTGTGACCCCCGCATCATCCCGAGAATCGGGCACTTCTTAAGGAAGAGCAGTCTGGATGAGTTGCCGCAGTTGTGGAACGTGCTGGTCGGTGAGATGAGTCTGGTCGGACCCCGTCCGATCGTGGCTGGCGAAGTGGAGCGTTATCGCGAGATGTATCCGTTGTACCTGCGAGTGACGCCGGGCATCACGGGACTCTGGCAGATTAGCGGTCGCAACGACACCAGCTACGATCAACGCGTGAGGCTTGACAGCTACTACGTCAACAACTGGTCACCTTGGTTGGACACTTACATC
>JBCCUO010000017.1:0-13804 GCA_039196805.1 Planctomycetota bacterium
AACCGTTTCACGCCTACCTATGGCAAATGGCCGGCTGGGGCATTTTGGCGTTTGCGGTCGCTTCTCTTGTCGCTTCGCGATTTCTTCCGATGGCCTATTGCCGATTCGGATGTGGCACGGGTCGATTGCTGGACTACTTGCGGCGAAACGCCCAAAGCGGGCGGGTGCGGCGGGCTGACTACATCCTGCTGGCTCTGATTGTGGTCGCCGCCCTGGTTCGGCTGGCAAAAGAATGAAACTTCAGTTGTGACTGTGGGCGTGCTGGATGTGTTGCCTGAGCAAATCCTTGCCGTAATCGTTGCCGTTAGGCGTTCGAAGGACGGCATGGATGTGATCACGAGTCGGCTGAGAAGACCGAAACGGGGCGACACGGCGCTGATGATCAAACTCGATCAACACAACGGGACTGTGGATGCGATAGTAGAAGACGCTGTCGGCTTGCGTGTCGCCAATCCAGGCAAAGTACGTGCGGTCCAGGTGGTCCTTCACTTCGGCCATCTTGATCTCAGCATGTTCCGGACGCATCGTTCCGATGTAGCTCTCGGCCAAGCCCAGCAGCGATTCCTTTTGCGTCGGGGTCAACTCCGAGCACCGGAGGCCGGCATAGTCCAGATCCAAGTTGTCTTTGTAGGCCTGCGCCAGTGCATTGTTGCCGCTCTTGACTTCGGCCAGCGTCGCCTGGACTTGTTGCTGCTGGGTCAACGACTGCATGAAGGCAAGTCCCAGGTCCTGCTGGTCTTGCATCACGACGGTGCCCTTGAACTTGCCACCATCAGCGCGAACGGGTTCGCTGCCAATGAATACGGGTGACATGACGACTTGGTCGCCCAGCACAAAGTAGTTGATGATCAGGTGATGACCATCGACTTGCCAGCCCCACGGTTCGGTCTCAGAGGGCGTCCCCATGATTGTGACCCAGTACAACCATTGTCCGTATTCGTCGAAGTTGTTGGCCAGCTCGGCCAGGGTGCCATTGAGCTTCATGATGTCCTTCGACAGCTTCAAGCCTTTTGCACTCAGGCTGGCATCCATCAGGGCGAAGGCGAGATCTCGCTGTTGGGAAGTCATTTCATCAAAGCCGACGCCGCGGCGTTGATAGAAGTGCCGGTTGTCCCAGCTTCGCCATTCCACATCATCGACGGGAAACGTTGTCCGTTCTCGTTGTTGCTCGGATAGCCCCGCAAGAAAGGCTGTGGCCGCGTCAACCACCGGTTTGGTCGATACACCAGTCGATTCGATCTTGAAGAGACCTGATTCAATCTTGCCACCCGCCGCGACGCCACGAAACGGTTGCGATAATGAGGCTTGCCCGCCTCCTCGTGGGCCGCGACGCTGGGCATAGGCCACGACGCCCAATAGAACCACTGCCAAGCTACCGATGAAGATGAGTCTGAAACGTCGATTCATGACGGGGTCTCTCGTTGACCGGTGGAAGAAGAAGGATCGCTGCGCGACGCACCGCCAGGATTCTACTGGATCCAGATGGTTCACCGCGACAAAACGCGATGAAGCTGTCGCATCCGACGCGCGTCCAGATCGAATCGCCTCCCCTCAGATTGCGAAGCAGAGCGATCGCTGCGCATCGGCTTGTTCGTGTGGTTAGGCTCTTGTGCAAGCCATACGCACCGCTTCGCCGCCAATCCACATTGAAGATCATGTTTTTAGCGAAATCCGCAGTCCCAACATTGGCTGCCCTGCTGTTGATTGCAACGACCGGTGGGCTTCAGGCTGCCGAGACGAAATCGGCGGACACTCAACGTCCTAATCTGATCGTGATCGTTGCCGACGATTTGGGCTTTTCAGACATCGGATGCTACGGCGGCGAGGTTGCGACGCCCCATCTGGATCGCTTGGCGTCGCGTGGCGTGCGCATGATTGACTTCCACAACAACGCGAAGTGCAGCGAGACACGTGCATCATTGTTGACCGGTCTTTGGCACCAGCAGTCCAAGAATCTGGCGAAGCCGGGGCATGTGACCATCGCCGAAGTGCTTCGCGATGCCGGTTATTCGACGATGATGAGTGGCAAGTGGCATTTGGCGGGAACACCGCCCGAGCGAGGCTTTGATCGCTTTTTCGGATTCTTGAGCGGAGCGATCAACTTCTTTACGGGCATCGATTGGCAGACCGGTGAGAACCTGATGCGGCTGGACCGTCAAGAGTACGTTCCTCCCAAGGACTTCTACTCGACGGATGCCTTCACCGACTACGCGATCGAGTTTTTGAACCAGGCCCGAACGAAGGACCAACCGTACTTTCTGTACCTAGCACACAACGCGCCCCATTTTCCGCTGCACGCCCCGCCTGAGGACATCGCCAAGTACCGAGGACGATACGACGCCGGTTGGGACGTGATCCGCAGCCAACGATTCGCTCGGATGCAATCGATGGGTATCATCGACGGGCGCTGGCAGCTCTCACTGCGGGACCCACGATTGGAACCATGGAATGCACTGAGCCAGTCTCAGTCCGAGTTTCTGCTACCGATGATGGAGGTGTACGCCGCGATGATCGATCGGTTGGACCAGAACATCGGTCGATTGGTCGCCGACCTGGAGCAACACGACGAACTGGACAACACGCTCATCCTATTCTTCTCGGACAACGGTGCTTGCCCATACCACCGTCTCAGATCCGAAGGAGTGCCTCCCGGTCCCGCCGAGAGCGACTTTGGATACGACGCACGTTGGGCGAACCTCAGTAACACACCGTTGCGACTGTACAAGCAATACGCGCACCACGGCGGCACGTTGACGCCGATGATCGCGCATTGGCCGCGCGGCTTGAAGGATCCCGGACGCATCACTTCCTACACCGGTCACCTGGTCGATGTCATGCCCACGTTGTTGGACTTGGCCGGCACCGAATATCCAACACAACGTGGTGGACGATCGGTCTTGCCGATGGAAGGCGTATCGATGCGGCCGATGTTGGAGGGCAAGGAAGAACGCGAGGGGCCACCGATTGCTTGGGAGTTTTCAGTCAACCATGCGATCCGGATCGGTCAGTGGAAGCTGGTGGCTGAGCGAAGCAAGGACTGGGAACTCTACAACATCGCATCGGACCGCAGCGAAACCAAGGACTTGGTCGAGTCGCAACCGGACACAGTCAGACGCCTTGCGGAGGCCTACGATCGGTGGGCCAGACGCGCCGGAGCGAGGTCGCATGCTGACGCCGCACGCATGAAGCCAAGTCAGCAGTCGCAGTTGTTCGATATTTCGGAGTACAAGTGAACTGCTACCGAAGCGTCTTAAGCGAAGATTCTTCACCTTAACTTCATGCCCTCTTGGTTGGTTGGGCTCATCGCCATTTGCGGAAGGATGCTAGGGTACTTTTTCCCTCCAACCCGCCTTTCAGATGAGCAACGCGATCAACCGACTGACCGGCAATGACGTCGCTGGTTTGCCGCGTGTGTACGCGGCCCTCTCCGACCCACCGACCGCGGAAGAGGCCGAACGACTTCGCGAGCAGGTCTACGCCAAGCTGAGCACAACCAGCCGCGGGATCGTCGTCGATCTTTCCGAGGTTGATAGAGTCTCACCAAGCTTGCTGGCTTGCTTGACCATGTGCCGGCTGTTTGCCAAGTCGGAACGGAAGCACCTTTTGCTTTATGGCGTGAGCCCCAAGCTGCAGCAGGCGCTTGACGAACATGCTGAGCAGTTCCCGTTTCGAGTGTTTGGCCAGCGAGCGCGAACCAAGAAGCCGGAACCCAAACCGGAACCTCGACTGAAGCCCGAATCACGCAAGCGAGTGCTTCGCATCGCACTGCTGGTCGGGATCTTGGCGCCGATAGTGATCTTGGCCGAGATACTGCTGGTGTATCAGGCGGGCGACGGAGATGCCGTGGTGGTCGAAAAGTCATTCGAGGGCGGTGCCGTTGAGGCATCAGGCGACGCGTTTGTCGTTTACGGCCTTGTCGAGAAGCGTCTTGGCAACACCATCGAGTCTGCTCAGACGTCGGAGCTGTTTGTGTCACGTTCCGACGCGTCGTCAAGCGTATCTCAGTCGATTCGAATCGTGCCTGAATCCACCGGTGACTTTCGCGTCACGCTGCCACTGCCTCAAGACGAGCCAACGATGGACGTGGACATCACGATCGTGGGCGACGGTGCGGTGAGGTCGGACAGCTACACGATTCGCAACGGCAAACCGCTGCAGATCAATGGCATGCTTTCGCGCTAGCCGATCGATCAGGCAGATCACGAGAAATCCGCGAGTGGGCTTGTAAGCCGGGTTCTGTACCGACCGGCAACTGCCAGTTGGTGGTGATCATTTATCTGTGCACAACGATTGCTCGTTGCCTCCATTGCGACCTACCCGAGTGTCATGCCGCGGCGGGCCGCCACGGGCCGAACGAATTCGGCTGCACCCTGTTTGGTCTAGCTCCAGATGGGGTTTACCTAGCCGATCAAGTCACCTTGACCGCTGGTGCGCTCTTACCACACCGTTTCACCCTTACCACGCGCAGCGGCCACAAGGACCACAGCCGTTCGGCGGTTTGCTCTCTGTTGCACTTTCCCTGGCCTCACGACCGGTCGACGTTATCGACCATCTTGCCCTGCGGAGCCCGGACTTTCCTCCCCTGTCGCCGCGACCTCCCGAAGGAATTACGGCATCAAGAGCGATCACCCCACCCACTCGCGGAGTATCCACAGAATGCAGGACAATCAGGATCAAGACAAGGTTCGTGGCGCAAAGAGCCGCTTCCCGACCGCCCATCAATCGCAGACACTGGATGCGGACTTCTTTCGAAAATCACCCGTCATTGCTTCCACGATCTTCCCTGCCCAAGCGTGAATCGCCCCCCGCAACTTGACGATCCCGCCGACCCGCCGCTCGCGTCCGATGCCGGCGATGCGGCGGTTGAGGACGATATGGGATCGGCGATTCGCGGCAAACGAATCGCTTTGATGGGACGAATGGGAGGGATGAACCGCCGCGAGGCATCCAACCTTATCCGCTCCTACCAGGGCCAGATCGTCGATGCCTCAGCGGAGAGCGTGGATTGGATCGTGATCGGGGCCGAGGAACCGCCCCTCACCGAAACCGACCTGTTGCCGGAATCAGCCCAAACCGCTGCGGCCGCGGGGCGAATCGAGGTGATCCACGAGACTGAGCTCTGGCAGCGTCTGGGCCTGGTGCAGCTGGAGCAATCGGTCAGGCAGTACCACACTCCGGCGATGCTGGCCAACCTGCTTGAGGTGCCGGTCAGTGTGATTCGGCGCTGGCATCGTCGTGGGCTGATCAAGCCGGTTCGAACGCTGCACCGACTGCCCTACTTTGACTTTCAAGAAGTCGCCACGGCGCGCCGCCTGGCCGGATGGATCGCGTCGGGAGCCAGCCCGCAAGCGATCGAGCGCAAGTTGGTGGAGTTGGTCGAGATTCTGCCGGACATTCAACGTCCACTCGATCAGCTTTCGATCTTGATCGAGGGCAAACACGTCTTGCTGCGACAGGGCGAAGGACTCGTCGAACCGGGCGGGCAGTTGCGATTCGACTTTGACGCGATTTCGGAGGAAACTCCTTCGGTCGACTCTGGGACCCGGACGGCGGTCCTGAGCATGGAGCCCGATTTCAACGAGACATTGCCATCCGCACGACCAGGTCCTCAAGAAGATCCGTTGCTGGATGCCGCCTACCATGCGGAAGACGAGGGCGACCTAGAGACTGCCGTCGAATGCTTGCATGCGGCGTTGGCACGCGACGGTGCGCGGGCCGATCTTTCGTTTCAGCTGGGCGAGTGGTTGTACCGCTTGGGACAGCCGGTCGCGGCGCGAGAACGCTATTACATGGCGATCGAACTGGACCCCGAGTTCGTTGAAGCTCGCGCGAGTTTGGCTGGTGTGTTGGCCGAGTTGGGCCAGCATGAGCTTGCCATTGCGGCTTATCAGGGTGCGTTGACGATGCACGACGACTACCCCGATGTCCAATACAACCTGGCCAGTTTGTTGGACAAGCTGGATCGTCAGTCGGAGGCTCGCGTGCACTGGCAGCGATTTCTACAGCTTGCACCGGAGAGCCCCTGGGCCAGCGAGGCTGCTTCCGCGCTACAAATGGTCGAAGAACAGCAAGAGTCGGGCGAGTGAGCGCGCGACAGTCCGCCTTCTCCGAAGGCGAGGCGTGATCGCGGTGGGCCAACCGCCGGCAGGTTCGCTTCGCATCTGAAAACGGCTCGGGCTCGCGGAGTGAGCGGTCGACTTTGGGACGATCACCCGGTTGGCGACAGCTGCTTGCGTTTGTCGGCGATCAGGCTCAGCAGGGCACGCTGCGGCTTGACAAACTTGGCGATTCCCTCGTCCATCAAGAATCGGTGCATGGCCGCGATATCCAGCTTGGCATCGATCTCGGACTGCACGTCTTCGGAGGGCATCTGGTCAACGGTGCGAGTGAACGTCAGATCGCTTCCCGCTACTGCTTCATTGGTTTCCGGCGGATTCGTTTGAATGTCGCTACCCGCAAGCGCTTGCACGTACTTCCACGGTACGTCGGCCGGATCCTTCGTGCCGGTACTGGCGAAGATCAGTTCTTGCTCCAGCTTCACTGGCTTGTCAGCCCAGAACGTTTGATTCTCTTGCCAAACTCGCTTGGCGTTCAGCAGCCCGACTTGGCCCTGGGCCGCTTTGGAAAGATCGCTCAGGTGTTTGCTGGTGTAGACGTCAATCCGCGAGATAAAGATGCTGTAGACGCTCTTGAATTGGTCCAAGTTGTTCAGTCGCTGGGCTCCCTTCCAGATCGCTTCCCTTGCTTGCCGGTACTGCTCCGACGTGAAGATCAGCGTCACATTGAGTGTCACTCCGGCGGCGGCCAGCTCTTCTAACGCCAGTAATCCGGCTTCGGTGGCCGGTACCTTGATCATTCGATTGGTGTGACCATCCGCCCACTGCTGGCCTAACTCGATATAACGGGTCGCGATCGCTTGGGGCGAAAGGCCTGCCTCGGGATCCTCCAGCAGTGGATCGAGCTCAAAGCTGACCCAACCGGCATTGCCTTCTTGCCGGGTGTGGATGTCGCTGAATTTCTGCTCAGCTCGCCGCACCAACTGGTCGGTCAACTCCCACGCGATCGCTTCGTCATTGTGTCCCGCTGACAGCAAGGCTTCGATCGATTCGTCCAGCCCGCCGTCGGCAACGATTGCGGAGATGATCGCCGGGTTGCTGGTTGCCCCAACTGCCCCCCATCCCAGATTCTTATCGACCTCGGCCGGGTCGACCGAATCGAGATAGAGCTTGGTGCCGGTTTCGACCAAGGAGGATAACGCAGACGACATTGCGGATACTCGGGGATAGGGAACGGGATGGGTCGGAGGCAATCACGCGAGCCCTCGCCCACGGTGCCGACCATTGAATGGTGCAATCCCATTGAATCGCGGGCAGACGTAATAGGGAAGGCTGCCGAGTCGTAACCTTTTCGCAGCCGCTACAACGCGGCATTGGCAACGCCAAGCCCGGCACCAATGGGGGGATTCGCGCGGATTGAAGTAGACCTGAACGCTGTTTTACCGGTATTTTCAGGAACAACGAAGATGATGGGGCGAGCCGTTGTGATACGGCCGAGCTTTCGGAAGCATTGACTGGAACCCGCCACCAGGAATCTAATCCCCCGGCCCCAGCCCGCCATCCTGATGCCAAATGAACCTGGATTGGGCCTCTTTCTGTTAGGTACGGAACCTCCCGCGAAATGAACCAGCCGTTTTTGGAGCGCCGAGGCCCGCTGGGTATTTCGCTTGCGATGTTGCTGCTGTTCGGCTTCTTCTTCGTTCAGCCCATCGCGTTTCAATCCGCGCGACTGGCGGTGCAAGAAAAGACCAACGACGTCAAGGATTGGTTGCCATCCAGTTTTGCGGAAACGGCGGAACTGGAGTGGTTTGCAAAGCACTTTGCTGGCGAGAGCTTCGTCTTGGCGACTTGGCCCGGATGTACGACCGACGATCAACGGCTGGCCTTGCTGGAGCAGAAACTGCTTCACGAATCGCTGCAGGGAGTCCAATCGCGGGGATCGGTTGGCGGACAGGACGAGACGGTTGTGCGTGCCCGTCAGGTCGGCCAAGAGCTTCAGTTGCTGATCCCAGGCGATGACTTCTACAACTGGGGCGGCCAACGTGAGAAGTGGTTCGCGTCCGGATCCGGCCAGTGGTACTACATCTTGCCCAACGGTCACCTGTACCGCTGGGAAGGTGGTGTCAACTTGCCGCAGGCCACGATTCGCGCGATCAAGAAATCGACTGGCACGCTGGAGCTAGAGGGCCAGTTCGTGACCGCCTTCGGTTCGGGCGCGGACGACCCTTCCGAAACGAATCCGATTCACAACGATCCGTCGCTGCTGTGTGCTCCGCTGTTTCATACGGTGGAGACGGGCGAGTCGATGGTCAAGCGACTGACCCGCGAGGGAGGACCGCTGTGGCCGATCGACATGACCGATCCGAGCCAACGCGAAAAGGTTGCTCGTCGCAGGGCGATGAGGCGACTGACCGGGACGCTCTTCGCGCCGGCCGTCCCCCGAGACTTTGATTGGTCGGCGCAGTCGTTTCGCGACGCGATGCCCGATAGCCGGCTTGGACAACTGCCAGAGGATTTTGACGAGCTGATCCAATACGCGGTGCAATCGGTTGTTGACGACCAGTTCGCCGGCGATCTCGCTCAGTTGAAAACAGCGACGACGGACCAGCAAGAAGTGGCCTGGTACGCCATCTTTGACGCCGTCGACGTGGTCCCACCGGCGCGACTGACCTGTTTGCTGGTGACGCTAACCGACTTGGCAAAAGACAACTTGGCCTATGCCGTGGGGCGTGGCGTGATGGGCGGGCCAAGAGGACGCCTTTTGACGCTCGCCGAAGAGTCGGGGATCCAGCCCGCACCGCCGCCATCAGCGGCTCCGCCGCCGTTCAACACTCGCTTTGACGAAACGGCCTCGACGATGCCGCCCCTTCGTTTGGGCGGACCTCCGGTCGACAACATCGCGATTGACGAAGAGGGCACGATCACTCTGGTCCGGCTGGTTGGATACAGCGTCTTTATCGGCGTGGTGTTGTCGTACCTTTGTTTCCGCAGCATCAAGGTCACCATCATGGTGTTCATCGTCGGCGGAAGTTCGGCGATTGTCAGCATGGCCATGGTTGGATGGACCAGCGGCAGCGTCGACGCCGTGTTGATGAGTATGCCGTCGCTGGTCTACGTGCTCGGGCTGTCAGGTGCGATCCACGTCATCAACTATTACCGAGATGAATGTCGACTCAAGGGCGTCCGTGGTGCCGCCGGACGCGCGTTTCGCCACGCGTTCTTGCCATGTGCCTTGGCGTCGCTAACAACGGCGATCGGGCTGGCGTCGCTGGTCAGCAGCAACTTGGCTCCGATCAACAACTTTGGTTTCTATTCGGCACTCGGCGTGTTGTCGACGATCGCCATTTTGTTTGTGTACCTGCCCGCAGCGTTGCATGTTTTTGCACCGGTGATCGGGGTCGGCCGCAACGTCGAGAGTACGGCAACGGACCAATCAGACTCGCCGAAGTCGAAGAGCGAATTGCCGCGGGCAACCGAGAGCCGGTTGTCGGAACTGTGGGCCGGCGTCGGACGCTGGATCACGCGCCGACATGGGTGGGTCGCTTTCGGGTGCTTGCTGTTCTTGATCGGCATCACTATGGGCCTGCGCCACATCGAGACATCGGTGCAGTTGCTCAAGCTGTTTGATTCCGATGCCAGGATCATTCGAGATTACGCCTGGTTGGAGGACAACTTTGGCAAGCTGGTGCCCATGGAAGTGGTGCTGCGTGTTCCTAAGGAAATGCAGCGTGGCATTCTCTCTGAGGACGGCGAAGCATCTGAGACGGATCCGTCTTCAACGGAGACACAGCTGGTCTCGCTCAACATGCTCAAACGCGTGGAGGCGGTGGCGCGAATCAGCAAGGTGGTTCAGCGTACGTTGGGCGAAGAAGGCCGCGGTGTGGTCGGTCGCTCGATGAGCGCCGATACGTTTTTGCCACCGCTGCCCGGACCGTCAAACGGAAACAGCGTAACGCGGATCAAGTTTCGACGTGACTTGAATACGGGCCGCGAAGAGCTGCTGCAAAGCGATTATCTGACGATTGAGGAATCGGGGCCATTCGAAGGCAGCGAACTGTGGCGGATCAGTCTGCGTGTGGCCGCGCTTTCCGACGTCGATTATGGCCAGTTCATCTCAACACTTCGCGATGCCGTCCAACCGATCTTGAACGGATACCAGACGCGTGCCGATATCTTGAAGGCGCTTGCCAGTTTGGATGGCCGTCCGGGGGAACGAGTGGGTGTGGTCGGAAGCAAGCGGCCGCTGGACCTCAGTCAGGCCGATTTGCTCAACGAGGATGGCTCACTCAACGCCCAAGCCACCTATCTATCGACTCTGCACGAATTGCTCAGCAGCGAAAAAATCAAGAAGCCTTGGTGGTATTCTCCGACCATCGAGCAGGCTGAGAAAGCGATTGGGAATCCCGCTTGGGACAAAAAGCTGGCCGAGTTTGACACGATTGTCTGGGTCGGCGGAGAAGGCTTGACCGAAGCGCACTTCGCGAACGTCAAGCACCTGATTGATGCGCGTCAAGCGGCTGATCACGTATCGACTTCGCAGTTATTGCCCGGCCGCATTCCAACGGTGGATGACAGCAACCCTTTGCAAGTCGTTTACACCGGCGTTGTGCCCGTTGTCTACAAAGCTCAGCGAACTTTGCTGACCAGCTTGGTCGAATCGATCGGATCGGCATTCATTCTGATTGCCGCAGTGATGATCGTGCTTCTGAATCCTGGCCGCAGCGTGACCCAATTCCTCAAGCCGTCGAATATGGGCAACGGCTTGGCGGCCGGTGTCGTGTCTATGATCCCCAACGTGTTTCCCGTGTTGGTGGTGTTCGGCGCGATGGGGCACCTGAACGCTCAGTCGCCGGGCGATTTTTTGATCGACATCGGTACGATGATGACCGCATCAGTAGCAATGGGCGTCGCCGTGGACGACACGATTCACTTCCTGGCTTGGTTCCGCGACTATTTGGACAAGGGTCTAAGCCGCATCGAGGCGGTGATCGAGACCTATCGCCGCGTGGGACCCGCGATGACGCAAACGACCATCGTCGGCGGATTGGGGCTATTCATCTTCTCGCTGTCGACGTTTACGCCGACACAGCGTTTTGGCACGTTCATGCTGATCTTGTTGGCCACGGCGCTGGTCGGTGACCTGGTGTTTTTGCCTGCCCTGTTGGCCGGGCCGCTGGGGCGTTTCTTCAAACCCAGGGTGGGGGCCGCGTTGCCAGCGGGAGTGCCGGTGGAACCCGTTCAGGCCGGCTCGGAAGACGAGGATCCGGAGGATGACTCACCGGAACCGCCCAGCTTGAAGCTCCATGTGCCACCGCCGCGAGCGGACAGCGAGCCGCCTCTGGTAAAGCGCCGCTGATCGTTTCGTCCATGGGCCCCGATCTTCTGAACTTCTGGTCTTCAGCCTTGAAACAGTTCTTCGGCCTTGAAAATCGTGGCGTGCTCGGATACGCTCCGCGACCTTCCGCGACGCGACGCTTGGGCCATTCGGGTGGCCGGTACGCGTTGATGCGGTCGACCATTTCATTCACACAGCTTTCTCCACCGCATCAGGGGACGAAGGGCGAGCTCGATTGCCAGGTGCCATCGTCAATGCCCTGGACGACTGATTTCGCCGTTTGATCGGCCAAATCACGTGTCTTGTAGCCCGCAGTGGAACATTCCAAGGAAAACCGATGGCCAATCCGATCGTTCAAGAAATGATCGAAGCCGGCGTCCATTTCGGACACCGCACCAGTCTCTGGAATCCGAAGATGGCCCCCTACATCTTCGGCCGCAAGAACCAGATTCACATTCTGGACATTCGCGAGACTTTGCGAGGTCTGCTGCGAGCCAAGAAATACCTCAGCCAAGTCGCCGCTGGCGGCAGCCTGATTTTGTTCGTGGGAACCAAGCGTCAAGCTGGCGAAGCGATCGAAGCCCAATCGACTCGTTGCGGCATGCCGTTTGTCAGTGAGCGTTGGTTGGGCGGAACTCTCACCAACTTTCGCACGATTCGTAGCCGTCTGGGGCGGTTGGAAGAACTTGAAGAGCTGCGAAGCAGCGATCGCATCAACGAATACAGCAAGAAGATGCAGTCTTCGCTGACGCGTGAGTACCGCAAGATGTATCGCAACCTGAACGGGTTGCGATCGATGAACCGGTTGCCCGAAGTGATGTTCGTGGTCGATCCAGGTAAAGAACGCAATGCAATTCGTGAAGCGACGCGGCTGGGCATCACCACGGTGGCGCTGATCGATACCGACAGCGATCCCGGCTTGGTCGACCTGCCGATCCCCGGCAACGATGATGGGATCCGCAGTGTCGAGTTGATCATGAAGCAGTTGGCGGATGCGGTCATCGCCGGCAAGGGGCAAGCCCAGACCCAGGCCAACGATGCGGCGGCAGCGGCCGCACAAGCAGCGGCCGAATCGGCGTCCGCCGAATCGGCTCCCGCAGCGCCAGAGTCACCAGAGCCAGCTCCCGAAGCGGCCTCCGAGACAGCCGCGGCTGCGCCCGCAGCAGAGTAGCCGCTCGCTACTCGGATCAATCACGCCCAGCATGGTCGGCGAACCTTGGCGTCACGCCGATCGCCCTGGGCAGGATGCCGTGGGACCTCCCCTCGGCCCACGTTCATTTTTCTTATTTGACCTTTTGGAGAAATCGAAATGGCCGACATCACGGCTGCCTCGGTGAAGTCGTTCCGTGAGCGCACGGGACTTCCTTTGATGGACTGCAAGCGTGCTCTTCAGGAAGCGGATGGTGATGAAGACAAGGCCGTCGAATTGCTTCGTGAAAAGGGCCAGAAGTTGGCCGACAAACGCAGCGATCGCGAGACCGCCTTTGGTCGTTTTGGCCTCTACGTTGGGACCGACAAAAGCACCGGCGCGATGGTGGAGTTGTTGTGCGAAAGCGCGCCGGTGACCACCAACGAAGACTTCATCCAGTTGGCCAATGACTTGGCTGAGCAATTGGCGACCGGCCCCGGCGCCGCGACGGCCGATGAATTGCTTGCCCAGAAGTCGCCTTCGCGTGATGCGACGTTGGCCGACCAGAAGGAAGAGATGTTCAATCGCATCCGTGAAGTGTTCAACGTTGGACGCATGGTTCGCGTGGACGGCACTTGCGGCGGCTACATGCACCACGCGGGCACCACAGCAGGCGTCCTGGTCGAAATTGAAGGTGGAAACGATGACGCCGCCAAGGACGTCTCGATGCACATCGCTGCCATGCGACCGGCCGCGCTGGACGAAAACGCACTGGATCCGGACGTCGTGGCCGCAGAACGCGAGCAGCTTCGCGCTGCGGCGTTGGCCGAAGGCAAGCCGGAGAAGATCGTCGACAAAATGGTCGAAGGTCGCATGCGAAACTTCTTCGCTGAGTCCTGCTTAGTTGCGCAGCCGTTCGTCAAAGACGACAAGCAAAGCGTCGGAGACTACGCCAAGTCACAGGGAATGACGGTCAAGAATTACTGGCACTGGGTCATCGGCGAAAAGAAGTCCGACGATTAGTGGTCAGGCATCAATAGCGTTTCACTGCACCAACATTTGACGACGGGCAGAAATCTCGCGAGGGGTTTCTGCCCGTTTTCGTTCAACCCTTGGTTGCCCGCCACCATCACCGCTTCGCGGCTTGCCCGCTCTTCGGTGGATCTCCGGCGCCCCGCCTGTCCCAGTTGACGCGGCGGAAGGTATCCTGTGCCCGGCCGAGCGACCCGGGCGTTTTTCCCTCTCTGTGATACAACCAAGATGACTGACGAACCAGCGACGAGC